>NZ_JBHUMH010000007.1:0-161004 GCF_042684845.1 Paenibacillus yanchengensis
TTTGAATATATACCAGTAATTTACATTTACTTGCTGGTCTATTTTCCTGTTGCCTTTTTAAAGAAAATTGATCCTTGATAATTAAATTTCTAACTGTTTTTCACTTGACATATTACCGCAGGTCTCTTTCCTTTGTCTGTTCTTCTAACATAGCAAAGCAATCTCATTTCGCATATAATCACTAAACACTATCTTTGAATAGGTATGTTATTCGTAAATAAATGACTAATAATCTTTAGCTACAAAAATAATCACTAGCAATGAAAAGCGAGCAAACACAAGCTGTTTTGCTATTTAATAGGTAATGATTATATACGTTATGTTGTGCCACGTCGTATGCTAAGTGACAGATACACCCCAACTACAATAAGGAGGAAGCCTGTATGGAACAACTTAAAAGTGTGTCGCGGAATAAATTATTATATCTAATGATTCTTCCTGGATTTATTTATTTTGTTTTATTTAAATATTTCCCAATGGGCGGTTTAATTATTTCATTCCAAGAATACCAGCCCTTTTTAGGAATTGCAGATAGTCCGTGGGTTGGCTTGAAACATTTTATTCGTTTATTTAATGAACCTACTTTCGGTATGCTATTGCGAAATACGTTAGTGCTATTCGGATTGGAGCTAGTGTTCTTTTTCCCGATTCCGATTATATTGGCATTAATGTTAAATGAAGTTCGCCATCGATTATTTCGAAATACGATACAAACGATGATCTATATTCCCCATTTTATGTCATGGGTTATTATTGTATCAATTTCATATGTATTTTTAACAGTTGATGGTGGTGTTTTAAATGAGATGTTAGCATGGTCAGGCTTTGAAAAAATTAGCTTTTTAACTTCAGCAGAATGGCTACGACCATTATATGTCGCTCAAATTATTTGGAAAGAAGCAGGCTGGTCGACCATTATCTATTTGGCAGCTATTACAGTAGTTGATATGCAGTTATATGAAGCAGCAGAGATTGATGGCGCTAATCGCTTTCGGAAAATATGGCACGTCACGTTACCAGCCATTCGTCCTGTTATCATCACCTTGCTTATATTAAAAATAGGTAATACGTTAGAACTTGGTTTTGAACATATGTACTTACTACTAAACTCACTAAACCGTGAGATAGGAGAAATATTTGATACGTATATATTTACAGCAGGTTTGCAAAATGGCCAGCTTAGCTTCAGTACAACAGTTGGTATGTTTAAAGGACTGGTCGGTTTAGTTTTAGTTATGATTACAAATAAAATAGCTAAAAAACTTGGAGAGGATGGTGTTTACTAAATACTGTTAATTTTTAGTTAATTAGTTTATAATACAATAAGAGGGGGAAATGAATAATGAAAAAGAAATTAATAGGTTCGTTATTTATTATGATGTGTTTCATTGCTGTTTTGGGAGCTTGCAGTAGCAATAAGCCTGTGGAGCAGACGCCAACAAATGTAGAGAAAAATGGAGCAGGGGAAGAACAAGCTACAACAGATCCTACAGAGCTTTCTAAGGAAAAGATTAGTATAAAATGGCTGAATTTACTTCACACCGCTACTCCTCCAACGAATACACTATTAGATAAAATAGAAGAATTTACGAATGTAGATCTGGAGTTTTCTTGGATTCCAGCAGCTTCTCAAGTAGAACGGCTAAATACAGCACTCGCTTCCAACTCTCTTGCTGATTTGGTAACGATTACAATATTAGATAATGCTTCTGTCAGAAATGCGCTAAAAGCGGGAATGTTCTGGGAAGTTAGTAGTTACTTAGATGAATTTCCAAACTTGAAAGCGATTTCTGATGATTTTCGGACTTCCGCTTCAATAGAAGGAAAATTGTACGGTATTCCGTTTCAACAGCCAGTAGCAAGAAATGGCGTTATTATTCGAAAAGATTGGCTAGATAAATTAGACTTGCCTATACCTAAAACGACTGATGAATTGTTTAAAGTGGCAGAAGCTTTTACAAAGCGGGACCCAGATGGTAACAACGTGGATGATACGACTGGTTTCGTCGATAGAAGTGATTTGCATTATGGTGCATTCAAGACATTAGCTTCTTACTTCGGCGCTCCTAGTGTATGGAGTGTTAGCGAAGCGGGAGAAGTCATTCCAGAATTCGAACATCAAGGTTATATCGATGCGATGGATTACATGAAGAAACTATATGAGTCAGGTTATATTAATAAAGATTTTGCCGTGACAACTAAAAATGATCAACAACAAAGCTTTGCACAAGGGAAGTCTGGTATCTATGTCGGGATGCTACTAGATGGTAAAAACCTATCCAATTTGGCAGAAGGATTGCAAGATGATATGGAGCTAGTTTTACTTAATGATATAACATCGACGGGTAATCCAGCAGATCGAGCAATATGGTCAACGTCTAATGGAGTTGGTGGTTTAATTGCATTCCCAAAATCGGAAGTAAAAGATGAAGCAGAATTACGGAGAGTTTTAAAGTTCGTAGATGATTTGATGTCAGAAGAAATGTTTACATTGATGAGTTATGGTGTGGAAGGTGTCCATTTTGAAATGGATGAAAATAAAACAGCGACTATAACGAATACAGATTTATGGATGCAAGAAGTACAGCCGTTAAGTAGTACTAGACCAAGACAATTTGGTTATGGCATTTATGAATCAGATGTATTGCGAGCAGAAGGAGAGCGGCTAATAGCCGAAAATACGGAGTTTGCTGTACTGAATCCAATGTATTCTCTCGAATCGGCAACGCATTCATCTCAAGGTTCTGAATTGATCAAAACTGTTCATGATGCTACTTACAAATATATATTAGGTCAAATTACGATTGAAGATTTCCATCAAGCGGTTGCGAAATGGAGAAAGTCCGGCGGAGATAAAATTATAGCCGAATACGAAGCAGCATATAAAGCAATTAAATAACTCTAATAAATATAAATAGGTAATGCGCCGTAACGCTTGCTAAATTGTAGCAAGCGTTACGATAATATTATGCGGGAGGAATGATAGAATGAAGATGCAATGGGCAGAGAAAACAGCACAAACCATGATGGAGCGAACACCTTTATTACACGTGGGAAAAGCGTATAACGGCAATTGGTCTTACGATTACGGTGTTGTATTAAAAGGATTTGAGCAGTTGTGGTTAACTACAGGGGAACAGCATTACTTGCAATATATAAAGGACAATCTAGATGCTTTCGTTATGGACGATGGTACAATACGGACTTATCACCAAGCAGATTACAATATCGATCATCTAAATACGGGAAAACTGCTATTTCTTTTGTACGATGTGACCGGAGACGAAAAGTATAAACAGGCTGCAACGCAGCTACGTAAACAGTTGCATGAACATCCGCGCACTAGCGAAGGAGCATTTTGGCATAAAAAAAGATATCCCTATCAAATATGGTTGGATGGGCTTTATATGGGGGCACCATTTTATTTGCAATACTTGATAACGTTTGAACCGGAAAATAATTTGGAAGATGTCACGAAACAATTTATTATTTGTGAACGTCATTTGAAAGATGAGAAAACAGGTTTATTGTATCATGCGTGGGATGAAAAACGAGTGCAGCCATGGTGTGATCCGCAAACGGGACATTCTCCCCACTTTTGGGCACGAGCATTAGGTTGGTTTGTGATGGCGGTAGTCGATGTATTGGCTTTGCTGCCAAAGGATCATATGCACTATCCAGAATTACAACGTATTCTCGTTGACACATTAACTGTTTTGAGAAACTATCAAGATGAAAAGTCCGGCGTTTGGTATCAGATCGTTGATGCTGCTGAGCGAAAAGGCAACTACTTAGAAGCATCTGCTTCTAGTATGATTACTTATGCCATTGCTAGAGGATTGCAGCTTGGTTTGTTACCGGCTGATTGGTCGGAGACGTTAAATAAAGCATACACTGGCATAATAGAAGAGTTTATCCTTCTTACTAATAATGGCTGGGTAAACGTAAATAAAACATGTCAAGTAGCGGGATTAGGTGGTCCATCGCAAAGAGATGGGTCCTATGCCTATTATTTAAGTGAACCTATTATTACGAACGATCAAAAAGGAGTGGGTGCTTTTTTACTAGCATCTACAGCATATGAACAAGTACAAAAGGTAGGGGGAGTAGCGTCCAAGTGAAGAACACGTTAACGAATAATAGGATGAGTACGATGCCTGTGATGAATATGATGTCTGCCGATCAAGGGGATGGCACATATAGCAATCCTATACTGCACGCAGATTATTCTGATCTTGACGTTATACAAGTCGGTGATAATTTCTATATGACGGCATCTAGCTTTAGTCATGTGCCGGGGTTGCCGATTCTTCATTCGACAGATCTTGTTAATTGGCAGCTTATTCAGCATGCTATTCCTCGCTTCGACTTTGAAGAATATAACAGACCACAGCATGGAAAAGGAGTCTGGGCACCAGCTATTCGCTTTCACCAGCAGCAATATTGGATATTCTATGGTGACCCGGACAAAGGGATTTTTATGACGACAGCAACAGATCCCGCAGGAGAATGGTCGTCCCTTCATTTAGTGAAAGCTGGTCTAGGGTTAATTGATCCTTGTCCGTTTTGGGATGATGATGGGCAAGCTTATATCGTACACGCTTATGCGCATAGTCGTTGTGGTATTCAGCATCAATTAAATATATGCCGTATGTCACCGGATGGTCGAGAGTTGTTGGATGAAGGGCAAATCGTGTTTGACGGTACGTTGGATCATCCAACGCTAGAAGGACCAAAACTGTATAAACGAAATGGTTATTATTACATATTTGCTCCTGCTGGTGGTGTAGCGACCGGTTGGCAAACGGTGTTGCGTTCTACTTCTATATACGGACCATATGAAGATAAAATAGTATTGCAGCAAGGAGATACAGCGATTAATGGTCCACATCAAGGAGCTTGGGTAGAGCTGGCGAGTGGGGAATCGTGGTTTATGCATTTTCAAGATAAAGGAGTGTATGGACGAATCGTTCATTTGCAGCCGATGACTTGGAAAAACGATTGGCCTGTGATCGGAATTGATTCCAACGAGGATGGTATAGGTGAACCAGTATTACATTACCGAAAGCCTAACGTTAATCGGGAGAGCAAGATGATGGGGCTAGCAACGACGGATGAATTCGATCACTTGCAGTTAGGCTTACAATGGCAATGGCAAGCAAATCCTAGCAAAGCTTGGTTTGATTTTCAAAGAGAAAGCCATTTGCGATTATACTGTTTGACTAATGACGAAGTGACTAATACCGCCATATATACGGCACCAAATTTGTTAATGCAAAAATTTCCTGCCAGTACTTTTACAGCAAGTGTAAAAATGGATGTAACTATGTTGCAATCAGCGGACAAAGTAGGACTCATTGTGTTTGGTCAACAATACTGTTATTTGGCAGTCAGTCGTACCGAACATACAAAAGAACTAGCTATTACACTAGTCGTAGGTGATGACGTAGTAGAAACAACACATTACTCGGTAGTTGATTCTGTTAATGAAGTACTAGAGAAAACACATTATTCGGCAGTTAATTCGACTGATGAAGTACTAGGGACCAGACATTACTTGGTAGTTGATTCTACTGAAGAAATAATATTACAAGTAGCAGTGAGTGAAGGTGGGCTGTGCCGCTTTTCCTATGAATTAGTAGAGGGTGTAGTTCAACACTGCGAATACGCATTTCAAGCGAAGCCGGGACACTGGGTAGGAGCAAAAATCGGGATGTTTGCCCATGCAGAAAGTAATCATAGTAATGTTGGGTTTGTCGATGTCGATTGGTTTCGTGTAACTGTGTAACTATTTTATTATATAATTATGTAGCTATGGAACTATGCAATAAAGTAATTACGTAATTACGTAATCAAGGGTTGCCTACATCTAGTCTATTGTGTCTACATATATCTAGCATTAGCTACATGACACCTAGTGGTAAATGGTTATGAGATAACAATTGATAACATAACATAACGCAACGGGAAGAGGTTTATACGAAATATCGTATGAAAGGTCTTGGAGTGACTGCTGGAGTGGAGGCTTTATATGAAAAAACGTATAAACAGGGCATCTACAGTCGGTTGTAATGAACGGATTGTACGAAAAAACGTATAAAAGGGCAGAAATAGACGTTTTTAGCGAATGCTTTGTATGATAAAACGTACAAAAAGTCGTGCGCAGGTGGTTGGAGCGGGTCAAGTTGGCTAAGTCCGAAATGGCGTTGTAAAAAAGATATCGTTGTGTAGAATATCGTGAAAGTTGGATGGGAAAACATTATGTTTTTCCAGCCAACTTTTTATTTTAGGGACGAATTGAATAACGCCTTAAGGAAATCAAGTGTGAAAGGCTGCAAGTATAAGAGGGAGTAATATAACCTGTTAAATAGAGAACAATGAGATACTTTTGAAAAAAATCATTGCCCAGAAACATATCTTTTTTATCCATTTTCCCAAAACACATCAAGTTCATGAGAAAATAGTATGGATAGACCTTGTACTGTACCGCCAGAAAGGTAAATATTATCATCTGAATTGATTATAAAACTAATTTCTGACTGCACAAAGATTCCTCCGTTTATTTTTTATTCGTTGTATAGATTATAGAATAGTGTAGCTTACTTCGAAATGTTTTGCGAGATTGACTATAATGCATAGTACATCAAAAATTAAGAACTTCTTCATAATTTTACTAGGCAGTTATTCAAATTTATGTCTTATGATAGGAAAGTAAAGGAAGTAGAGGGGCAGGGAAAGCAGTGAGTAATTACAATGTATTAGTGGTGGATGATGAGAAGGAGATTAGGGATGCGATTGAAATCTATTTGAAAAATGAAGGGGTGAACGTATTTAAAGCGGAGGATGGGCAGGAAGCGTTAGAAATTATGGACGAGCACGCGATTCACCTTGTTATTTTAGATGTTATGATGCCTAGATTAGACGGGATAGCGACTACACATAGAATACGTGAAAAAAAGAACATACCTATTATAATATTAAGTGCCAAAAGTGAAGATAGTGATAAAATATTAGGCTTACATATGGGAGCAGATGATTATGTGACCAAACCATTTAACCCGATGGAATTAGTTGCTAGAGTAAAATCGCAGTTACGGCGCTATGTGACACTCGGTACATATGAAGGTGTTTCAAAAGTTATTGATTTGAACGGTTTAACATTGGATAGTTTGGCGAAAGAAGTAACCGTCTACAGGGAACAAGTGAGACTCACTCCAATTGAATATCGAATAGTGGAGCTGCTTATGACCAACGCTGGGCGAGTATTTTCGATTAGTGAAATTTATGAACTAGTGTGGAAAGAACCAAGTTTTAATGCGGAAAACACAGTTGCAGTCCATATTCGAAAGATTCGTGAAAAAATAGAAATCGATCCGAAAAATCCAAAATTTTTAAAGGTGGTGTGGGGCATTGGGTACAAAATGGAAAGGTAGCCTTACGATTATTGCTATAGCTTTATTACTAGCTTACGGTTTAGGTGGTTTATTCACTGTATTTACAACAGCAAGTGGCTTTACGCAAAAAAGCTACTTTCAAACGAATGATTTTCAAAACAAATTGTCACATTATGCGGATCGACTTTATCGCTATGTGTTACAGAATATTTCGGAAGAGGAAGCGATTGGGCTAATCAAAGTTACAGATAATGAAGTTGAAGAGCTACAAAGAAAATATGAGGATACAATGTATTCTTTATTAAGTGAAGAAGAACATATGAAATTACAAATTGCAGCTCAAAATATTAGTGAGGTGGATCACCAAAGGTATTTAGCGGAATTAGAAACAGCTAAAGCAATAGTTCATGAGGAAGAAACGGCAAGGAAAGAAGTTAAAAATAATAAAATAAAGAAAGTTAAAGGATTCTATGAACATAGATACAATAGTGATCGTCAAGCATTTTTGAAGCAAGAAGCGGTATTGGATTATTATTTTACTAACGTGAAAACCAATAAGGTTTATACAAACATGGATATTACGGGGAAAGAACGTAATGATTTGGAAACCTACTTTTATTCGAGTCATCGTTTGTTTTCCACAGAATATATGATGCCTCATCAAATAGATATTACTTATAATATGTCTGATTATATGGTTGAATTAGTAGAAGTCAATGGTGCTGAAGGTGAAATATTCAAAGGATGGTTTGCTGTTCCTGAAACGAATTATCCCTCTAATGAATTTTTGCGAAATTACAAACTGTATAATCAAAAGCAGCTGTTTCTATTCATTTATGTGGGACTGAGTATAGTTGCTATTGGATTAGCGATTTATTTATATAGAAAGCAGTTTAAAAAGGCAATGATAGCTTTGGGAGAGATATCTTTTTTTGGGAAAATACCGCTGGATCTCCGATTGTTACTCATGGTTATTAGTTGTGTGATCATTTTTATACTTGGCCTACTCAATATTAATTCATTTGAACAGTTTTTTTATGATAAGCGTCTTCTGATGTACATTCGGGTTTTAGTGCAGTTAACAGGCTTTGCAGCAGCAGTTATGATTTTTTTATATTTGATAGTGCGCTCGCTAATTATGTCTAATCGGACGAAAAGTGATTTCCTTGAACAATGGCAGCGAAGCATTATGTACTGGCTGATAAGTCGAGCGAAGGATCAATTGCATATGATCAAAAATGCTTTTTATAGTCGTAGTGCAGCTGTTCAATTAATGTTACTTCTGCTTATATTTTTTGCGCTTGGACTGATTTTTATTGCAATAATAGCGGGCTATGATGGTGATATGGCTGTGTTTTATTTTGTATGTTATATGGCGTTAACCGTGTTGGTAGGATTACCTATCACTATTGCAATGTTTAAGCAATTAGCTTATTTAAGTAAACTGGTGCAAGTGACGCAAGCATGGACGGATGGCAATTGGAATGAGGAACTTCCCGAAAAAGGAAGATCCGTTTTGAAAAAGCTAGCGACTTCGATTAATACGTTAAAAAGCGGTGTAAAATCGTTACAATTTGAGCAAGTGAAAAGTGAACGCTTAAAGACGGAGCTAATAACGAATGTTAGTCACGATTTGCGGACTCCACTAACTTCGATTATTACGTATACAGAATTGTTAAAAAGAGATAATTTGTCGGAGCAAGAACAAGCAGATTATGTGGAAATTATTGATCGTAAGTCAAAACGGTTGAAGGTGTTAATTGATGATTTGTTCGAAGTATCTAAAATGGCTAGTGGTAATGTTGAACTGCACCTAGAGAAAGTCGATGTTGTTCAATTATTGCAGCAGGCATTAGCGGAGCATAATGAAATTATTCAAGAAGCTGGATTGCAAATGCGGCTATCTATTAATGAAAAGCCATTGTATTCGATTGTGGATGGCAAAAAAATGTGGCGAGTGTTTGATAATTTAATAGAAAATATGGTCAAGTATAGCTTGGAAAAAACGCGAGCCTATATTTCGATAACAAGTGTTGGTGATAGTATTAGTATTGTTTTTAAAAATATATCAAAGTATGAGTTAAATGATAGCGCTGAGGAGTTATTCGAACGATTCAAACGAGGAGATGATTCTCGGCAAACAGATGGATCGGGTCTGGGACTGGCTATTGCCCAATCCATCGTTGATCTTCATGAAGGAAGCCTAGAGCTTGATGTAGATGGAGATTTATTTAAAGTAACGATAGTATTACGGCTGCATTCGTAGATTGTAATGTATTATTTTGGTAAGGGAGATTGTTGTTTGCGAAAATGAAGTAACCACAATAGAAAAAGAAACGATAATCCCAATAGTAACGCATAATACACCCATGATGTTCGTAAAAAAAGAAACATAAATGTCGTTGAGGGTGCAATTGCATCAGCTAAAGCTATTGCTATGAGCGATAACGGAAGCAATAATGGTTTAGGGCTGGTTAAGTTAAGAGTAGAAGCTAGCCCTTCAGCAGTAATGAATAGAAGTAAAGACATTTTGAAGAAAATGGTAGTGTACAGTATGATTGTAAACAATCCATCGAATCTTTCATAAAAATCGCTGATGCTAATAGTACGTACGGCAAAGTAACTAGCAAAATTAACATTTGCAATAACTGTAGGGCTTAATACAGCTATGATTAGGAAAGTTACTAGTAAAAAAATGATTCCAGTTAAAGCAGATGCTTTGATAATCGCTTTTTTCCACACTTGATTGTCTTTAACGTGTGGCAATAAAAATAGAAACAACACACTGTCTATATATGGAAAGCTAAGTAGCGGAAATGATGCTGTAACGATGGGTTTAAAGCCATATTCTAATACTGGTAATACATTTGAAAAACTTGCAATAGGTAATAAAGAGACCATCAAAAAAGTAAAAAAGACAAGTATGATGAAAAAAAGAATTTCTGCCGTTCGTCCAATAACATTTAAGGTGTAATGTAATACGTAAATAATTGGTATTAATATTAGTGCATATAATGCTGTGGACGGTGTTGCAGGCATAATAGAGGTTGTTATAAAATTTCCAAGAAAATACAGACTGATCAAAAAATTTAAATAGGGAAAAACAATAACAAAAATAGCTAATAGAATTTTACCTGCCCATTTGCCTAGTTTGCTTTGTAAGTAGTCGCCAAGTGGTTGCTTTTGTAAATATTTGCTTACTAAAAATAATAAAGGTAACGTCAAAAAGTGCAAGCACATTCCAAGGATAACGGATAGCCAAGCATCTTGCTTGGCTATCGATACTAAGGAATTAGGTAGTACCGATGTGGCTGTACCAAGATAATAAAAAGAGAACAACATCATTGCTTGTCTTCCAGTTAGTTTACTCATATCCATTCATCTCCCGTTATTGGATCGCTATTTTTAGTTTAAAATAGTTGAGAAAAGTAGTTTTGAATAGGTGATAGTAATGTTTCGATCATAACAAGGGGGCTGAACATCTTCACTCCTAACCATTTTAAGAAACAGAGTATGAACCCCAGAACAAAGAGAAGTAAACTAATTGTAAAGTCCCGCCATTTTTTTTTATGAAACAGTTGTTTCCATTGATATAGTGCAGCAATAGTTGCAATAAGAAGCAGGAATAGTATCATCGCTAGTATTTACCTTTCTTTGTCTGGTTCTTTATCGATCGGATTGATGATTTTACCAACTTTATTTAGTTTATAATCTAAATCGATTTGCACGGGTAGTTGTTTAAATACATCATCCCATTGTTCTTTCCAAATATTCCATTGTTTCGGGTGGTTTCTGTGGAAAGCTTCACCAAATCCGAATATATCGACTCCGAATTTGCGTTGTACTGTTTTAATTCCTTTCTCGATCATTGTTTGAAATGTTTCTCTAGCTGTCTGTTCCATTTGTTCATATTCATTTGGATCTTGCATATTAATCGTACATTGTACTTCATTAATCGTTCCTTCAATTAGCATTTTTAAAGTTATGCTAGGTTTATTATTTTCTACATTAGTGATTATTTTAGTGTTAGCCTCCGTTACTTCAATAGCGATAAACCCACCAGAATTTGGACATTTGCTTACTCCTACTGTACTTGTAACCTTATTTACAATATAGGTATAAGCTTTACTGTCTGATTCATTCAACCAACCTAACAATTTTTCTTCTTTAAAAACACCTAATCCCTCATATTTGTACTCTCCGTAAGCAAGAGGATTTTGAACGTTTTGCATCGTCTTGCTTTTTTCCAAATTTCCAATAATACTTACACCCGTAAGAACAGGTTCTTTACCATCTTGCATTAACGTCTGTAGTAAAGTGATGACATTAATCGCTGCTGTCGGAGCCCACGTTTTTTCCGAAACAATTAATGATTTATCAATATCCATAGCAGGCAGCACTTCTGTTGGTGTCACTATTGCCAAAATGTCTCTTGCTGTATTTTTTTTAGCAACAGCAATATAAAAATCGGGACGTACTTCATGATCGCGAAACATTAAGTCCATTGCATTTTTGATACCTTCTTTAGCCGTTTTTTCATCGAAAACAAGGAGACGTAAATGTGAAAAATAAAGCCTGCGTGATGTTTTGGTTGTTAATTTGCGAACAGCTTCAAAGACAGTTGATGCTCGCTCAGAGATGGTAACCGCTGGTGAACGGTTCGCTGTTCGATTTCTTGACATTTGGGATGGATCAACAAATTGGACAGAAACTTGATATTGATCCTCCACTTTATCAATCCCCATAGCTAGTACTACAGATATTTCACTCAATTCCATTCTGTTCCAACAGCCTGTTGTTATAGTAAGCAAGAGAATTAATAAGCAAGCAAGTGCGCCAAAACGAATAGAGAATATGCTCGTCCGATTCATCATTTAGGCTCCTTCTTCGTCTTGTTATGATAGGGTAACCGAAGTAAGGCATCGCTTTGTTGTCGCTTCAAATAAGGAGCTACTGGTGCTGTATAAGGAAAACCAAATGTTTGTAAACTGGTCAAATGGATAATAAGGATTAACATACCGATCGTTAAACCATAAAATCCGAACATGGCAGCTAAACCCATAAAACCAAAACGCACTAATCGTAGTGCCAATGATAAAGTGTAAGAAGGAATAACGAAGCTAGAAATAGCTGTAATGGCAACAACAATAACCATAACTGCCGATACCATACCTGCTTCAACAGCCGCTTGCCCGATTACTATCGTACCAACGATGGAAACTGCTTGCCCGATGGTTCGAGGCATTCGAATACCAGCTTCTCGCAATATTTCAAACGCAACTTCCATAAGTAATGCTTCTAAAAAAGCTGGAAAGGGTACTCCTTCTCGTTGAGCAGCTAAACTTAATAACAATTGCGTGGGCAACATATCTTGATGAAATGTAGTGAGTGATATGTAAATGGATGGTGCTAAAATACAAATAATCATTGCCAAATATCGTAATAAACGAATCGCATTACTATAAATGAATGGCTGGTAATTATCTTCTGCGGCATGCAAAAAATCAGTGAAAAAAGCAGGAGCTAATAACACAAACGGCGTGCCATCAATGAAAATAGCTACTTTACCATCCAAAATGCCAGCGGCGATTGTATCAGGACGATCGGAATTATAACAAGTTGGAAAAAAAGTCCATTGTTTTTTTTGTGTTAACAACTCTTCGATGTATTGTCCTTCTAAAACACGATCAATAGTAAGTTGTTGCAATTGTTCCGTTAATTGCTGAACAAGCTTTTCGTCTGCCAAATGTTGTATGTACATGAGCGATACATCTGTTTTGGTTAATTTTCCAACTTTGATTGTATTTACTCTGAGCCTAGTATCTTTTGTAATTCGTCTCACTAATGTGCGATTAATTGCAATCGATTCTGTAAATGCGTTTTGCGGGCCACGCACAGCTGATTGTGTTTGTGAATCGGTTACACTGCGATCTTCCCAACCAGGCAGAGGAATTAATATACCTTCGCTTATATCATCTATGACCAGCAGAGCTGACCCCGTAATAATGTGATCCATAGATTGCATAATTGATGATTCATAGACTACTTCGGTTACATTAAGAATTGAATGCTTGATGCTAGCGCTAGTAATCTTTGTTTCATCGGACTGCTCCAAAAGTGGCGTAATAACATATTGTTGCAAATCTTGTTTATTAATCATCCCATCCAAATAATAAAGGATAGCTTGTGATTGTTTTGGCAATTGTAATTCCCGCATACAAAAATCAGAACTGGGTCCCATAAAATATTGGATCATATCTTTGTTTTCACGTAGAGAAGTAGAGAATGAGACATCGAGAACGTGATCGTTTGAATTATTCATGGAAGTTCCTCCTTTCAAAAATATTGTTCCCAATATTCGCTAAATCATGTGAAAGAAAGAATTTTTGTTTGTTATATCTTTGATTCGTCGTTATTCTGGGAAGCTACAAGCCACTTGTTTTTAAAATGCTGTGCTAAAATAATGTCTTGATAAATAAGGAAGGCTCCAGCTTACGTTTTCGGCAATAATCGAAATAGGCTCATTGGTGAATTCCAGCAATTCTTTTACATGCAATAAACGGATGTGTTGATGTATTGAATCGGAGTCATACCCGTATGCTGATGAAAGAGTGAAATAATATAATGCGGATGAACTTTCTCACTGCCTCAGACTGTGAAGCGTAGTACGCTTTTGGAGAGGGGAAGGGTGAGGAAGGATGGCAACTAGCGTAGCAAGAAAGCAAGAACATATTAGTGTCATGTGGAAAACGGTTTCGGAAGCATGTAATTTGGCATGCGATTATTGTTACTATAGTACTTGTGGTGGTAAGCCAGGGAAACAGATCGAAAAAATTGCCGATCACGTGCTTGAAAAATTTATAAAAGAGTATATGTCGCTAACGAATGGAATCGCTTCCTTTGCATGGCAAGGAGGCGAACCGTTACTTGCCGGGTATGAATTCTTTACTAAAGTGGTGGAATTGCAACAAAAGTATGCTCCTAAAAATACAATGATCAGTAATGCGTTGCAAACGAATGGCACACTTATTACCGAGCGCTGGGCTAAATTTTTTAAACAATATCATTTTTTGATCGGTGTAAGTATTGATGGACCAGAAGCAATCCATGATAGCCGCCGCGTCGATGCAGTGCAGCAAGGTAGCTTTGAACGAGTGATGAAAGGAATCAACCATTTGCGCAAGCAGCAAGTGGAATTTAATATATTGACCGTTATCCATAAAGATAATGTGCATCGTGTAAAGGAATTGTTTGATTTTTATAAGGAACAGCAAATTGTCTATATACAATTTATTCCGTGTATGTCGTTTCAGTCGCAGCAAATAGATCAACCGGGCTCTTATGAAATTACGCCAGAAGAGTATGGCAATTTTTTATGTGAAGCATTTGATCATTGGTACAACGATGGACAGCCTGTTCATTCGGAGCGAATGTTCGATCATTTGCTGAGTGTATATGCTCATCGAGAAGGTGGGCTTTGTGTACAGAGTAAATCCTGTCCGAAAACGATTATTTTGGAACAAAATGGCGATGCTTACCCCTGTGATTTTTTTATTCACGATGATTGGAAAATCGGGAATGTCGGCGAAGATGCATTGGTAGACATATTGAACGATCCACTATATGCAACTTTTCTACAGCAAAAGCCAACATTGCCAGAAGCGTGCCAGACATGCCCGTGGTTATCACTTTGTTATGGTGGTTGCCCACGTAATCGTAACTGGGATCAGGCGAGTGGCAATAATACAACGGATTATTTTTGTACTAGCTATCAGCAATTGTTTGGTTACGCACATGAGCGATTACAAAAATTGGGAGATGGCGTTCGACAGCAGTTGTATCAACAAGGAATTCGGCACTATTATAAAGGAAAAGCACCTGGTCGTAATGATCTTTGTGCATGTGGTAGCGGTCGGAAATATAAAGTATGTTGTCTTCCTGTAGAATAATAGAGACGGAGAATAAATGAATTTATCGATTAGCATAGTAATACTGGCAAAACATCGTATAATATAACTGTCATTATGAAAATTCGTGCGTGGAGGCACTACAATATAATGATAGTTATTTTTTTTATGATGGGGGTATAAAAGAGATGCGGGCATTTCTAGACCGAAAAGGAGTTAAGCCATCAGCTAAAGCTTATTTAATTGATGCGATGAGCTATATGGCGTTGGGATTATTTTCTTCTTTAATTATCGGCTTAATTATTCGCACCGTTGGCGAGCAAATGGGTTGGTCTGTCTTTGTCGAGATAGGTCAATTGGCGATAGAATTGATGGGGCCAGCGATTGGAGTGGCAATTGCATATGGGTTAGGTGCGCCACCGCTCGTTATATTTGCAGCGATAGCTACGGGAGCAGCGGGAGCTTTGTTCGGTGGACCAGCGGGTAGTTACATAGCGGCACTTATATCCGTTGAAGTAGGCAAGTTAGTTAGTAAAGAAACGAAAGTAGATATTATAGTTACGCCGTTTACGACGATTATTAGTGGTTTTTTCATTGCGAAGTTTGTGGGACCCGGTATATCGAAAATGATGACTACCTTAGGTAGTTGGATTGTGTGGGCAACTGATCAAAAACCGATATTGATGGGCATTATTGTGGCAACTTTAATGGGATTAGCTTTGACGGCACCTATTTCTAGCGCAGCAATCGCGTTAATGCTTGATTTGAGCGGACTTGCCGCTGGTGCAGCAGCGATTGGTTGTAGTGCGCAAATGATTGGTTTTGCGGTGAGCAGTTATCGCGATAACAAGATAGGTGGTTTATTAGCCATCGGCATAGGTACATCGATGCTACAAGTTCCGAACATTATTCGCAATCCGTTAATTTTAATACCGCCGACGATAGCTGGAGCTATAATCGCACCAATCGGAGTGACTGTCTGGCAAATGACGAACAATGCGGCTGGAGCTGGTATGGGGACGAGTGGTTTTGTCGGACAAATTATGACGTTTACAACGATGGGTTTTTCCGTATCCGTCCTGATCAAAGTTTTGGTATTACATATTGTGGCACCTGCATTACTGAGCATTATCATCTCTGAATGGATGCGTCATCGTGGTTGGATTAAGCCAGGGCAAATGAAAATCTTCACTGGTGAAACGAAGTTAGCTGGATCAAAGTAAGTTGGAAATTGAAAAATGGCTTAAATTTTATTGTAATAATTGTAATGTATATGACTACTCGTATGTATTTTTGCTTTGATCGTGTATCCCCTTTGCTCAGTCGGAATAAATAATGGAAAATAATCTATTAATACCTAATTTTGCTTACTGAGCCAAAGGGATACGCTTATAAAGACATAAAACGAAGAGTATAAGCAGCGTATAGATCGAGCAGTTATTATGAAATCGAGTCAGAAAAATAAATTCGCTTGGTGTAAGCAGTAATTTTTGAATCATAATTTGGATACGGATAGTTAAAATCAGTTGCTACAACTAAAGAATATTGACGAAATAATTCATAACAAGTAAATAAGGATTGCCATACCTGTTCTATCGTACCATTCTCATAAGTCGTTAATAATAAGTTCCAATCTTCTTTCTGCATAAATTGATCTATAAACTTGTAATTTTTACCTATGCTAAATGTGAATCCTCGTTCGCAGCCGATATGCCAACCGATCATTCGTAACAAGTTAGGGCGAGCTATTTCGTGCAAATGGTCTATAGCGAATAATAATTCACCCCGAGCAAGCCCTTTGACGACATAGGTGGAAACGAACCAAAATTCATTACAACAATCATCGAATTGTCTAGCAGTGGGCGGTTTGATCCAATATTGTTGATCGGTCGCTACTATAGGCTGACGTATAAGATTATCTTTATCGAGTAACACCTCCACTAATCCGTCACTTTCGGCAAAGTATCGGTCTACTTCATCTAGTGGAATTAACGTCAAATCGAGTTTAACGCCATCGGCAAATATAATGAGATACGAGAACCAATTCCCTAGCTCTGGTAGGAACAACTCCATATCTTCAGGTTTTTGCATCATCAATCGTTCACCAAATGGATGAAGCCAATCGTCATCTTGTTGGAAGCTAACAAGATCGGTAACAAAAAAGCTAACATCATAATCTTGCCAGCCATCTTTTGTAATTTGTTTATTCGTACGTGATCCTTCCAAAGTAACTAGTCTAATCCGTTGCTCTGACTGAGCAAACTGTAGTAGCATCTGCATTATTTCTTGTTCGCTTCGCAAGATCATTCACTCCTTGTCTATACTGTAATCATAGCTCTTTTCGGATAGTGGTGGTATGATAAATGATGTAGTTATCATACTTTATTATACAAGAAAAGGAAGCCTCGAAAATGAGTTTATTGCATAAAACCAATCTTCAATTACTATTGGATTTATCTTTGAATAAAGCAGTTTTTGATGGAGAATTTGGATTGGAAAAAGAAAACGTGCGTGTCGATCGGCATGGGAGACTTGCACTTACCCCTCATCCGTCCGCTTTTGGCGAGAAATTAAACAATCCATATATACAAACTGATTTTTCGGAAAGCCAAGTGGAGATGATTACGCCGGTATTTACTTCGATCACCGAAACACATCAATTTATGGAATCCATTCATGATATTGTAACGTTAGAATTGGAAGAACAGCAAGAGTTGCTGTGGCCAAGTAGTAATCCGCCGATGTTGCCACAGGAACAAGATATTCCGATTGCACAAATGAATAACGCTGTAGCGGATGAATATCGTCATGAACTAGCTAATAAGTATGGGCGAAAACGACAGTTATTAAGCGGTATCCATTACAACTTCTCCTTTACTGATACTTTTCTAAACCAATTATATAAACTAAATCAGCAAACAGATGATGGACAGCGATTTGAGCTGAGTAGTTCTTCGGAATCATTTGCTACATTCAAAGATTTTAAAGATGCTGTTTATTTCAAAGTAGCCCGTAATTTATTGAAGTGGCGCTGGATACTAATTTATTTGACAGGGGCAAGCCCTATATTTGATAAAAGTTATATGAAGCACTGTGTGGAAAAAGGAATGTCTATCGATCATAAAAGTTATTTTTTCCCCAATATGAGCTCTTTGCGCAATAGTACGTGTGGTTATCGCAATCAAAGTAACTTTCAGGTTTCCTATCAATCTGTTCAGCAGTATGTGCAAGATTTGCAGCAGTTGATAGATGAACGAGAGCTGATGAATGCGATGGAGTTTTATTCACCAGTACGTATGAAAACAGCAGATGGAAGTGATCCGCTTCAAGCACTATTAAACGATGGGGTAGCTTATTTAGAATTACGGTTTATCGATCTTAACCCACTAGAAAAAATCGGAATTAGTGAAGAAACGATGCATTTCATTCATTTATTTTTGATCTATATGTTACTGAAACAAGATGAACCTTTTGGTGTGAGAGAACAACGATTGGCAGATTTGAATCATGATCGGATGAATTCAGAAGGGTTAGACGGATTACTACATACGACTAGCCAAGAGCAGATCACATTACGAGAAGCAGCACTAGTTTTTATGGACGAAATAACAACGATGGTTGAATTACTTGCTCCGGATAAAGAGCGGTACATTTCCATTATTGCGAACGAGCGACAGAAGATGGCACAACCAGAATTAGTAATCGCAGAATTAGTGAAGGATGGCGTTCATCGTTCAGATTATATTAGTTACCATTTGGCGAAAGCAGAAAAATATGCACAGCAAAGCATTGCTACCGGTTATCGGTTCCAAGGTTATGAAGACTTAGAGCTATCAACTCAGCTATTATTAAAAGCGGCTGTTAAACGGGGCATCCGATTCGAATTATTAGATCGCAAAGATAACTTTGTCCGTTTGATGAAGGACGAACAGGTCGAATATGTGAAGCAAGCGACGAAAACATCGTTAGATACATATAGTACGGTGCTGATGATGGAAAATAAAATAGTGACGAAAATTGTTCTTGCTGAACATGGTATTCGTGTACCGATTGGGGAAGATTATACGAGTTTAGCTACGACGAAAGAAGCGTATAACAAATATCGAGAGCAGCAAATAGTAATAAAACCGAAATTGACAAACTTTGGTTTAGGTATTACCATTTTGAATTATAATTATAGTGAAGCGGAACTAAATCGAGCTTTTGAAATTGCATTTGAGCATGATGATACTGTATTGTTAGAACCGTTTATGACAGGCAAAGAATATCGTTTTCTCGTGATGGGCGATGAAGTTGTTGGTATATTACACAGGGTTCCGGCGAACGTAGTAGGCGATGGGAAACTGACGATTACACAATTAGTACAGGAAAAAAACAAAGATCCGCTCCGAGGACAAGGCTATGTAACACCGTTAGAACAGATTAAACTGGGTGAAGCAGAAGTTACCGTACTCGCTAGTCAACAAAAAAGTATTGATTATATACCGAATGCTGGTGAAATTATTTATTTGCGAGAAAACTCCAACATTAGTACCGGCGGAGATAGTATCGATTATACAGACGATATACCGGATAGCTACAAACAGATTGCAATTCGAGCCGCTCACGCGGTAGATGCTACATTTTGTGGAGTAGACATGATGATTGACGATATTGGGGTAGTGGCAAACGATCATAATTATAGTATTATTGAAATTAATTTTAACCCTGCCATTCATATTCATTGTTATCCTTATCAAGGGAAAAATAGAAAAGCAAATGAGAAAATATTAGATCTGTTATTTGATGAAAAATAGATGTTACTATTTGGTATAATGATAGAAACTTGAAGTGGGGGATTGCGATGGCCTATGAAGCAAAAATGCAAGAAAATGATAACAGTGTCATTGAGTTTATCGAAGCGATTGAACATCCGAGAAAACGAGCGGATGCTTATAAGTTGCTAGATATATTTACAGAAACGACAGGCTACCCAGCAAAAATGTGGGGACCTAGCATTATTGGCTTCGGTTCTTATCATTATAAGTATGCTACAGGGCATGAAGGCGATGCACCACTCGCTGGATTTTCACCACGCAAAGCTAAAATTAGTTTATATTTTGACAGTGGAGAAGCAGATCGTGCAAATCTATTATCAAAATTAGGCAAACATACCGCAGCCAAAGCCTGTGTATATGTAAATAAGTTAGATGATATTGATCTTGAAGTATTACAACAAATGATCGTTCAATCGATTACTGTTTTGCGTGAAACGTATCCTGAAGTGTAAAAAAAATTATAAAACGGGGAAATCTTCGGATTTCTCCGTTTTTTTGTCGTGGTTTGATGGTCAGATTGTATTTTATATTGTTGTTAGCGACCATGAACTGTTCTATTAGATAACACAAAAGGAATAATTTCTTCTAAATCATCGATGATTGCATCAGCTTCCACGTTTGTAACAGTTGCGACATGTGGGCTTCTTTTCCAAATAGCTTGCATTCCGACTGCTTGACTGGCACGTATATCATTAATAGGGTGATCTCCAACAAATATAGCTTGCTCCGGTGATGATTTCAGTTTAGATAATGCCCGAATAAAAATTGCTGGATCTGGTTTTCGTAATCCTACCCAGTCTGAAATGAGTATTTCATCGAATAAATGTTCAATCTGCAACCCTTTTAAATTGTTAAATTGAAATTGTCCCCAACCATTGGATACAAGTGCTAACTTCATACGATGTTTTTTTAATTGCATCAGCGTACTTAATAAGTTTGGAAATCCGATACAATATTTTTGAAAGTTATCTATGTAATCATTTAATAATAGTGACCAATCTATATGTTTAATCGAAAAATCATGTATCATTTGTTGATATACTTTATCTTTCCATACATAGCCGTTATCATCTAACGTAATAAATCGCTGAATGAATAAGTCTTTTTCAATCGCATGAAAAACAGAGAATCGTTCGTACTGATCACTAAGAAATGTTAGTAATGAAGCTTCACGATCAAGCAATGTTCCATCCAAATCAAAAAGAACAGCTTTAATAGTCAAATTAATCGGTCCTCTCCTTATATTCCCTGCGATATTTTCCTGGTGGCATACCATAGTGGTTAGCAAAAACTTTAGTCAAATAGTGTACTGATTCAAAACCTGTTTGCACTGCAATTTCTTTAATAGAAAGATCGCTCTGCAATAGCAGCTGCTCTGCTTTATGTAGTCGAACAGTAGTGACATATTGTCGGAATGTTAAGTTGCTCTTTTCAGAAAAGATTCTGGACAAAGTTCGTTCGGATAGATGTAAATATTGTGCGATTTTTGAAAAGGTTAGAGGTTGAGACAGGTTGTCGTTAATAAATGTTTTCGCTTGTTGAAGTAGTCGATCAGCATCGGTGTTAACGGTAATAGCACGTTCATTTGTTTCCACAGATGGAAGAAAGCTTTTAATTAGTGTCGTCAAAAATATAGTTGCCAGCGGTTGCAAAACAGTTGTTAGACCATTTAGTTGATCTGCTTGGTGTAGTAATGTTTGCCACATTAAAGCGGTTGGGGTATGAGATGCATCTGCTATATAAATCAGATCTGTTTTACATAATTGATCGTATTGTTGTATAGCTGCTGGAGACGAACGATCTTTATTCATTTCGAAACAAACCCAAGCTAACTGCAAGTCTTTTCCATCACGTATTCTGTGCCACACATGTGGTCTCGAGCAAAATAATACTCCCGATTTTAGCGGATATTGCTTATGTTCGTCCTCATATATACCTTCCCCACTAAATACATAACACACCTCAAAAAAAGAATGTTTATGTGTCTGATTATCGTGATGATTAACTTGCGCATACCAACTGTGAACATGATAAAAATGGTCTTCGGTTTGTGATGTCGTAATCTGATTCAAATAGTGTAGGGCAGCTGCAATATGATGCAGTTGTAAGAGGATAACGGTCACCTACTTTTAGGAAATGTATACTCCCAATATAACATATCGTAGTTTGAAATAATAAAAGAAAATTGAAGTTTGGCGTAAAAGTACAAAGACTTGGCGCACAAACATAAATACGTTTTTCGGAAAACAAACTATATTTAGTAATAAGATTCACTGTTAGATCATTATAATAACGAGTTATAAAACGAGCATTATGGGATGTCATTAATGAGTATGTAAGGAGTGGGTGGGTATGATAAATCATGTAGATGCGGAATTTTACAAAGAAAATGGTTATTTGTTAGTAAAGAATGTGTTCTCGCCAGTTGAAGTGGAAGAAATGAAAGAAGCGGTGGAACGGATTATTCATAAAGCAGCCAAAAGTAAGTTTGATAGTAATTCTGCATGGGGAGGAGATTATTTGCCGCCAGAAGAATTGAAAAAACTAGTGTTAAAAGGATTTCATGATGTTCATTATCATGAGGCAGCTTTTACAAGAGCAATCGTGCATCCGAATATGGTGGAAATCTTAAGTCAATTAATCGGTCCTAACGTACAAGTGCATCATAGTAAAATGTTAGTAAAGCCACCGGAAAGAGGAGCTGCATTTCCAATGCATCAAGATTATCCTTACTTTCCACATGAACAACACTCGATGCTGGCAGCTAGCATTCATATAGATAACGCTACGTTAGAAAATGGTTGTATCCAAGTCGTACCTGGTTCTCATAAAGAAGGAACACTACCGCATGTTGGCTCTTATTACTTAGATCATCGTGAATATCCGATTAGTATGGGAACACCTTGCGAAGCGGAAGCGGGAGATGTATTATTTTTCAATTATTTGACGATTCACGGTTCAGACCGTAACGAAAGTGATCGCCCACGTCGTAACGTACTAGTTCAATATCGTGATCCAAGCGATCCACCAACGAAAAATGTCCACGTCAACTGGGGGCAGGGGCTGATGGTTTGTGGAGAAAATCCAGTTTACAAACCTTACTTACCGGATCAAATGATTAACTAGTGTTATGAGTATAAATGAATACGACAAGGTACGGTTTGAAATAACGAGCGGGTCGAAAGACTCGCTTTTTTGTATCGTTCAATATCATTGTAAAAACTGTAAATATATGATAGATTATTGACGTATGGTAGATAGATTAGAAAAATATTAGTGTGAACAGAAGGAGAGAGAAGCGTGAAGCAAAGCTACAAAGTATTAACCATTATTATTACGTGTTTATTACTGATTTCATCGACTGCATCAGCACACTCAGGAAGATTAGACGCTAATGGCGGGCATAATTGCTCCGAGAAATCAAAGCAAAAAGGGTTATGTACAGGCTATCATTATCATCGAGGAGAAAAGGCACAACCAAAAGCTACAAAACCAAGTAAGAAAAGTAATCAATCGAACAAGTCAAAGCAACAGTCAAGTAGCAGTAAGAGTAAAAAGTCCTCGCAGCAAACTGCCACAAGTAAACAAACGAAATCAGCTAAGCAAACGAAGCAAACAAAACCAATCTACCAGACTAGTAAGTTGAAATTATTTTATAATGGAAAGGTGCAGAAACTACAATCGCCAGCAGTGGACTTGAAAGGTATTACTTATTATCCGATTCGAGAAATATCTGAAATCATAGGTGCAACACTAACTGTAGACAAAAGCAATAGCAAATTAAGTGTAAACAAAGAGCAACTAACTGTTGTATTAGATGATAAGAAAAGCAATATTATTGTAGTCGATGGGAAAAAGTATGCACCAATTAGAACAATTGTAGAAAAGTTGGGAATCACAGTAAGTTACAAAAAAGAAACAGCAACAATTCATTTAAACGACTAATATATAGAGAGAAACATCGTCGTAACAGATAAGTATCGTTTCCACGGTGTTTCTATTTTTGTCTCAATAAAGTTATATATATAAAAATTCACTAAAAAATGATTGAAAATAGTTAAATATGAATTCACCTGTTGAAAAGAGTTGGAAAATGTTATAAGCTATTTATACACTGTTTTTTAGCACTTTTTATATAGAACTATTGTTTTTAGATTTTTTTTAAAAAAAGGTCGCTAATAAGTGTTGCAAATTAGTTGGAGTGTGTGTTATATTATAAGAGTTGCTTAACACGGAGGCTTAGCTCAGCTGGGAGAGCATCTGCCTTACAAGCAGAGGGTCAGCGGTTCGATCCCGTTAGCCTCCACCATAATTATTATATAATAGTATTCCTTTTAATGTCGCGGGGTGGAGCAGCACGGTAGCTCGTCGGGCTCATAACCCGAAGGCCACAGGTTCAAATCCTGTCCCCGCAACCAATAAAATATGTTTTATCTGATGGAATGTTTAGACCCTTTTAATGTCGCGGGGTGGAGCAGCACGGTAGCTCGTCGGGCTCATAATCCGAAGGTCACAGGTTCAAATCCTGTCCCCGCAACCAATAAAATCAGTATTAACTTGAGTAATACATATGTGGAGCTGTGGTGTAGAGGCCTAACATGCCTGCCTGTCACGCAGGAGACCGCGGGTTCGAATCCCGTCAGCTCCGCCATTATTTAAACAAAAAACTCAGTATAACTGAGGCTCGATAGCTCAGTCGGTAGAGCAGAGGACTGAAAATCCTCGTGTCGGCGGTTCGATTCCGTCTCGAGCCACCACTTCGGGAAAGACAGCTTGAAGGAACAGTAAGTATGGATGATATGCCGTTGTAGCTCAACTGGTAGAGCAACTGACTTGTAATCAGTAGGTTGGGGGTTCAAGTCCTCTCGACGGCACCAGATGTGGAGGATTAGCGAAGTGGCCAAACGCGGGAGACTGTAAATCTCTTCCTAACGGTTCGGTGGTTCGAATCCATCATCCTCCACCACTATCTTTAGGGGCATAGTTTAAAGGTAGAACAAAGGTCTCCAAAACCTTTGGTGTGGGTTCGATTCCTGCTGCCCCTGCCAGTATAGTAAGTGGTATGGTAACAATTAAGTATTGAAGTGTATTTTATGGCGATCGTGGCGAAGGGGTTAACGCACCGGTTTGTGGATCCGGCATTCGGGGGTTCAAGTCCCCTCGGTCGCCCCATATAAACAAATGAGCATCATCACATATAGCATTATAGAACAAGGATAATCATCCTGCATATATTATAATGGGGATTAGCCAAGCGGTAAGGCAACGGACTTTGACTCCGTCATTCTCAGGTTCGATCCCTGAATCCCCAGCCATTTGCGGAAGTGGCTCAGCGGTAGAGCATCGCCTTGCCAAGGCGAGGGTCGCGGGTTCGATCCCCGTCTTCCGCTCCATATACGGCGCCATAGCCAAGTGGTAAGGCAAAGCTCTGCAAAAGCTTTATTCCCCAGTTCAAATCTGGGTGGCGCCTCCATTAGATTACTTTATATGCGCCCTTAGCTCAGCTGGATAGAGCGTTTGACTACGAATCAAAAGGTCGGGAGTTCGAATCTCTTAGGGCGTGCCATTTTACTTTTGCAAATCTGTAAGAAAAGTTGTATAATCTAATATTATGCCGGTGTGGCGGAATGGCAGACGCGTTCGACTCAAAATCGAATGGGAAACCGTGGAGGTTCGAGTCCTCTCACCGGTACCACTTAAAATCAATGGTTCATCAGATAATTTATCTGATGGGCTTTTTTTATTTTATAGCCAAAATCCCACTCATCGTCTGTGCTGAAGACACTTTGGAACTGTACTCCAAATGAGAATACTCGCACTCCTATAGCATCAACATAGATATAACCAAGATAATCCTTACAATATGATTCCTTGCCTCTTTGACGGTCTGCTTCCTGTTGCTGCTTCATTTGTAACAGAAGGTCATAAAAGCCGTCCACAAGAGGCAGAGTTCGAAGACTTGCCTTATTCTTTGTTCGATCTTTTTCAATCGTGATAAGCTTCCCATTCAGTGAGCCAGAAGTGACGGTATATGACTTCGATATATCAGTTCCCGATGTAAGGATTAGTTATCCTTACATCGGGATTACAGTAGCTTTTATTGATACCTACTGTTGCATTTCATTTTCCATCGATGGTAACCTTGTTCTGGTTATATTAAGGAGGGGTATTTTGATATCTTTAAGGAAATTTCTAGGATTTATTTTTACTACTTCGTTAATTGGAATATTTCTTACTGTTTTTTTTGCGATAACAGAAGGCTCAAGTTTCTTAGCTATTGGAGTTCTTTTTACAGGTGCTTTTCCATTTGTACTTCTAATTGGGGTACCTGTATCTTTCTTATCTGATTATCTATCAAAAAATCTAAAAGGAATACAAAGAAATATAGTGGCATTACTTATTCATAGTATATTTGGTTTAATAGCCGGATTAGTGATTTCTAACTTATTTGAGAGTTTATTTCTTGTTGGAGTAGCAATAATAGCCGCACTTATATTCTGGTTAGTTGACGAAATTTTGAGGAAGAAAATTTAATGACCTGTTCTTCAACTATTGGGTATTTTAGATCAACAAAACAGCGACAGTCTAAGACTTTATTTTCTCGTTCAGAGCTCCTACCTGTGGAAACATGGGTGTCAGTCTAAAACTCTCTAGCAAACAGTTCATGTAAAGAAAGTTATAGAACTTTGTTAGATAACCTAATTTTTTCTTGGACCAATCTCTTGCGATGGTCTTCTCTTCAGACAGGTGATTAAGAAACGAGCTACCCTGTTCTATGGTTAAGCCATATTGCTCCTTTTTTTCAATCTCCGTAAAACCATCATCTTCTTGTTCTATTCTTTCTCTTATGTAATTTAAGAACTGTACTGAAATGTCAATACAGTCTTAAACAATTATTATAAGGGATGTAATTTAGTATGAGGCCTTGTTGTTTCAAAACTCTATTTGTGGGCATTAGCTCAATCATATCTATTTTCGTCCCATGATCAGCTCTGCTTGCTTTAATATATCGTTCTCCATAAGCAAACGTTTATTTTCCTTACGCAATCGAGCTAATTCGTTTTTTTCTTCTGAACCAAGACCATTTAGGCGTTCATTTTAATTTGCAGCGGACCGAAGCTGATTTCATCATTTTCCTCTGCGGACATTCGCATTTCCAAACGATCGCCATCCTGTACCGCTCCAACGCCGGCCGGCGTTCCAGTGTAAATGATGTCGCCCTTATCAAGGCCAAACTGCTCGCCAATATAGGCTATCAGCCGCCTAAGCGGAAAAATCATCTGTTGCGGGCTGCCGGACTGAACAACTTCTCCATTTTTGAGCAGGCTGAACCGGAGCTTTTCAAAGCTGGTCTCACTGCCGAATGACTGGAATGCGCCTAACACGGCTGAGTGTTTGAAACCTTTGGACAGCAGCCAGGGATGCCGCTTTTCTTTTAAATCCGATTGCACATCCCGGGCTGTCCAGTCAATCCCGAGAGTGACAGCGTCGATCATCCGGTCGAGCGGCTTGCCTCGCTCATAGGATGATGCTATATGTACAACCAGTTCAAGCTCATAATGCATTTCGCCGATGTTTCCTGGCAGGTGTAATGTACCGGCAGCCGGATGCAGGGCGTGGGTCGGTTTGGAAAAAATGATGGGGGTCTCTGGAATATCGTTGCCGAGTTCTTTGGCATGCTGCGCATAATTGCGCCCGACACAATAAATATTTTTAATCGTATCAAATGATGGCAAACAGATCATCTCCTTTCGGTTCTTTCGGTTCTTCATTAAGTATACTCGTTTTGCGGGATGGACAAAATAACGACTTTTTACTGCGGCCAGCTTTGTCCATTGAAAAGGTAAAATCGCCATGTTAATATGCCTGAATATTATGACGGGCTGTTGGTTTGAAATCGATTAGCTGAGCGGGATTCAATGAATCAACACATTAAGGTCAGTCGTCGATTCTGACGCACCGAAGGCTATCTTCACTCGCCAAGAACAAAAGCACTGGTACAATTGGAGATTGTCTCCGGTGGAAGTATGTATCAATTATTTTAAATTTATGAGAATAAAGAAACTTATTTAAAAGCAGTCATTAAGGCACGGTGACTAATCACGGACAATAGCAATTAATTTGGATAACATAAAAAAACTCCTATCCCCAAGCTACCATTGTTAGAACATGCTACCGCAATGTTTCTAAAAAAACAATCATTTGAGGCAGAACTGAGGAAGGAGGATTCATCAATACCAAATGCTTATTCATTAGGAGAGCATACCTTTCATATGAAATGATCAGGAATAATTCATTTGCCTAAAATTGGATTAAAATGATCAAGTTTTTGGTGTTAAAAGTACTACGCAGTCAACAGAATATTAACAACACATCTAGATATGTGAAAATTAAGTTGACAAGGAGAGTTCGACAGCTTTCCTGGCTAAAAGCAATGAAGGATCGATGAACTCAAAATCATGATCTAAGTGAGTGAGAATTAACGGGATCTCGGTGCAACCTGCTATTGCTGTATGGACACTTTTCTTCTTATACTCGTTTAACATATCTCTTAGGTCAATTATCCCGTTATAGAGTGAATTTGAATTGGTTTTGATCATATGAATAATGTGTTGTATTAGTACCTGCTCGTTCGGAGCAGGTAGTAGAAGCTGAACAGGCAGTTTACTGAAAGCTTGCTGATAAAGTCCGCTACGAAGTGTTGTTTCCGTGGCAATTAATAAAATTTTTTCTAGATCATGACGAAGCTGTATATTCTCAATAGTACATGCAACGATGCTATAGATGGGAATCGATATAGATTGCTGAAGTTCATCAAGCCAATAATGGGCTGAATGACACGGTATCATAATGTAATCAGCGCCTCCCTGTTCAAGCGTAACAGCAGTGCGAATTAACTCAGGTAGAGGACTGGGATTTTCAGGTTTGAAAGCATCTATCCTTGAAGGAATTTTAGGATTATTATAAACGAGCATACGAAGATGATCTTGTTCAGTTATTACCCGAGTTTGCTCAATAATCTTGGACATAAAATCCACTGTGGCCTTAGGACCCATCCCCCCCAGTATACCAACCACTTTATCCATTTTTTGAATGTTTTGTTGTGAACCATGCATGATTTGATTCATAGCTCAGACTCACCACCATACGGTGTGAAACCAGCAAGGTACTTGGCATATTCCCATGGTGTTGCAACGATATACGGCAATACTTCTCTTTCATCATCCGTTCGCAATTGTTTGATTTCAGTAGCATAGTTCAATTGAGGTTCCAATATTCGAATGTTTAGACTTTTATCAACAATTAAATCAATCGCCGCATCACCGAGTAATTTGTGTGTTGGCTCTAATGCATGCAGCAATCGTATTCCTGACGAAGTCATTTCGTTAATGATAGTTGCTATTTGCTCATCATTGAGTAGGTAGAGCTCCTTCAAAACCGCTTTTCCGGGCATTATCTTCTGTCTGTATTTTGAATTGGCAATAATACTTCCTTTGATTCCTATCTTGCTTTCCAAACCTGAAAACTTCCATTTACCAGTTCGATCCTTCTGAATATATATCCGAAAATCCACTTTACCAATATCAAATTCCGAAGAAATACCTTCTTGGATGATATACGTTCTTTTACTCAATAATTGATTTTTAACCAAGGTACTCAACTTATTTGTTGAGTCCACTGTCCATTCTTTCCCATATTCATTCTTCAACCTGTAACCACCATCAACTACCCATATAGTAAATATTCCAGCCCCACCGGCTAGAGTAATAGGTTTCAAATATACCCACTTGTATTGATCCAGCATTTTGAACAAAGTTGACATTCCTGAATATTTCACTGTTGCTGGCAAATACTTTTTAATTTCTGGAATTTTTGAGCAGGTGTTCCAAAGTTCCCACTTATCTGTGTTACTATACGGATTATTAAATATTTTATTTCCCAAGCGGTGCATTAAACGTTTGCTCGTGCCTGGTAATAATGGAACCCGATTGAACATGGCCGTTGGATAAGGAAAGATCCCTTCCACAAAAACATGTTTTTGTGGATCATAATATTTCCCTATTACTGTATTTGATTGAGATTTGTTTTGACTGGCTCTGAACATAAACAAGAGACCTTTTATTTTGTCATAGTTTTCCATACGCAAAAGTTGCAGATTGGGCTCTTTATAGTATTTTTCCAATACGTTAATACCAATTACTGGTCCAAGATGCAAGTGGTCTTCCATGAAATAATGATCATATGGTAAATCAGGGATTGTGAAATCATTCCAGCATGTTCTTGGAATAAACAATACATCCTCAGGAATCTCTTCATCCTTTCTCAATCGCAACTTTGCCATATGTTGTCCGAAGTGCAAGGTCAAACCGGAATGAATATTGTCCAAACGTTCAAACGTTCGTGGGTGGATTAGCACCTCGTCATGCTCCAGGTGATCGGCTAGATGGACAAAGCAACGAAACCAACTTTTAATAAAGTCGATCGTGAGACTCATTTTCATTGATGCAGATCCTTTAACCAAAATGACGCTGTTATCAGCTATTTCATTTAACAATACTTCGTGCAGCAAATCACGGTTCTCGAAATAATGAATCCTGTCAGCAGAAAAACCTGATGCAATTGCTCCTTCTTTTATCCAGCTAGTTTCAACTCCATAAGTGTATATATCGGAAATTTGTTTTTCTGTTATATACTTACCAATTTCTAAATGGGCATCTTTCGTATATTCACCTAACTCCAACATGCTTCCCAAGACAACAACTTTCTTTTTATTCTTTCCAAATCGTACCAGAACATCTATAGCAGATTTGACTGACTCAGGATTAGCATTTACAGTATCATCAATTAACAATATTTCTGATCTAAGTTTTATTATGTTGAGACGTTTGATGGGAGGTTCAAAATTCTTCAGCCCCTGTGTTATTTCTGGAATAGTAAAACCGAGTTGGTGCGCAATCGTTATTGCAAACAAGGCATTATATACATTATGAAGTCCGTAGGTTGGTATATTAAATATTACCTTTGAATTGTCCAGATTCATTGTGAATTCGATACCATCCTCTACATCTCGAATTTCAGTCGCTGTATAATCCGCTGATTTATGGATTCCGATTTTTAACACTTTCCCAAGATGCTTAGAAGTATCAATCCATTCTGAATTATTATCATCACTGTTTATAAGAACAAGACCATCTTTTTTCATATATTGCAACAGGATAGATTTACTTTCTGCAATGGAGCGAGCACTATTACCCAGATTGCCAATGTGTGCCGAACCAATATTGGTAAAAACAACGATGTCTGGCTGAATGTATCGACCATGTCGATGCCCGGCTCCTGGTCTACCCATGCCCAGTTCCAGTAATATAGCTTGATGCTTAGATTTTCGTTGCTGCAATGTAGATTTGATATGAAGCGGTAAATTTTTATTTCCGGTTGTTTGTAAAATGTTCCACCTTGTTTCTAATATAGACGCCAGCATGTTCTTCACTGTTGTTTTTCCATTGCTTCCAGTAATAACAATTTCCGGGGTATTTCTATTGATGTCTAACATCTCACATATCCCTTCAATCTATTGTATTTTGCTATTATCATATGGAAGGTAGTTGAAATGTTCCTCTGGTTTTCGCCTAAAATTATTGCCTAATTAGGAGCGGTAGCGAGTTCAAAAATTAAAAGTTGTCTGAAAGTATCAAGAAGGGGGAGGATGGCGTATGAAACTTAAGAAAATGTTGAAAGACATTAAAATCCTAGTATTGTTTACCCTATATATCTATGCGTTAGTTAAGATTATTTTCACTTTCATTAGGTTTAAGTCTAAGCTTGGAAAGCGCGCAGGCGTTATTCTCTATTGGAAGTTTTGATGTCGATGATCTCATATTAAATTCAAGTGGGGGCTTGATTGGTTTTGTTATTTTAAAAATATTTGCTAAATTAAGTCCTAAATCAAATGTAATCCAAGCAAGAGGGAAGCCCATCTGATGGGTAGGAAGCTAGCGGACATTGCGGATGTATATTTGGAAGTGATGGAAACGGGTAAAACTCGGTATACGCTAAGTTCCGAACGGTATGCTTGGTAGTGTGGGAGGGCGGCGGAACAAATAATGTTCAGCCGCCTACCCGATTTGTGCTCTAGTATTATTGTCTAAAAATCAACCGATTAGTCGAACTGAGATGGCAGTTATAATCAGCAGAACATTGAAGCTGACCAATGAACAGAATACAGCTTGGTATGGTCTATTAGTTTTTCAAACAAACAGCATATGTTTTTTCTGAGCAGACTTTGTTGACTTGTATTAAGCTTAAGCGTTCGAGCGTGAAACATGAGTGATAACATCTTCTAAAGACATCTCTTCCATCGAAGTTAACCGCAGTAGATGAGGTCCAAAAGTAAGATGCTCAGTCATAGCATTCGGCACAATGACAGTGTGTAGTCCAGCTGCATGAGCTGCCTTAGCGCCATTAGCTGAGTCTTCAAAGGCAATTGTCTCATTCGGCGAAAGATCAAGTTGTTCTAAAGCTAACAGATATAAAGCTGGATCAGGCTTAACCTTTTCTACAAAGTCAGCTGTACATACACAGGAGAAGTACTTAGCAATTTGATGCTCATTGAGGAATCTAGTAACCCATTCAAGATGAGAACTGGATGCGATACCAAGCTTCAAACCCATTTTAGTTGCTGTATCCAAATAGGAGAGAACACCTGGACGAAGTGTCCGATCTTGCATGATCCGAGCATGTTGTTCGGCAGATTGGCGCTTAATCTCTTCGACATCCAAGTTTTGATCGGTAATCTCCAGCAAATAGTGATACGGATTAAACCCCCTGTCCAAACTAGTGCCAATGCATTGCGAATAAAGATCAAACGGCAGCTCCGCATTATGTTTTTCATAAACATGGCAAAGAGACTCATACCAAACACTTTCCGTATCAATCACAAGACCATCAAAATCAAAAATGAGTCCTTTAATCATAAGCTCACCTCTAAGTCGTATTTGTCAGTCAACTAGTATTCTATCATATTGTTTATAAAAATTTTAAAAGCACCCTACTTTTTATTTAACTAGTTTCCTTTATTCTCAGTATGTGTAAGGAAAAGGAGGGCGCTAGATGAAGAACTATTTTATTTGATTATCAGGAGAAATGATTATGAGTATAATTAATGAAAAAAGATATGGTGGTTTTGATGGATTCAGATTGATTGCCGCTATTCTCGTAATTGCTAATCATACATCACCGATTTGGTCTTATGATGTGCTGGGTGATTTTATTCTGACAAGATTTATTTCTAGGGTGACGGTTCCGTTTTTCTTTAACGTATATGGAGAGGGGATAGCAATAAGATGAAGGATGCAAAGACAGTATTAGCAGTTAAAAATTTGACGAAAATATACGAGCAAGATGCTAATAAAGTGGTAGTACTAGATCATGTTAATAAATCTAAAGGTGATTTGAATGGCTGGGTGTAGCTAATAATGAGCAGTTGCGCTCACTTCATAGTTTGGTTAGAGAATAGCATGAAATAGATATGTACGTTAGTAGTAACGAGTAACCTGAAAGACAAGCATTTCACAAGATGCTTGTTCTTCGGGTTTTTTTGATCTATGCTGCTAGATAAACAATATAACAAAATAAATGTCACAAAACCGTACGTGGACTTGTTATAAGGGGACAGTCGACTGATAAACAATAGTGGGGTGAGCTTATGGATCAAACAAACCTTGGCCAAAGGTTTGTTAATGGCGGAGAAGAAGAGCTGGAGGAAGTAATTCAGTTCTATGGTGAAAAACTTCTTCGCTATGCAACAGCAATAATATGTGATTATCATGAAGCAGAAAACATAGTTCAAGAGGTCTTTTTTGCCGCTTATCAAAATCGAGCAACCTTTGATGGCAGTAATCTATCTGCTTGGTTGTACAAAATAACATATCATCGTAGTTTAAACCAACAAAAAAAACGAAAGATTTTATTTTATGAAGCAATTCATCGTGTAGAAGATTCACAACAGTCTGATCAAGGACTAAGTGACGAGACGCTTCGTGCTTTGCAGAAACTTAAACCAAAGGAAAGAGCCATATTATATGGTCGGGTGATCGAGGAGAACAGCTACGAAGAATTAGCATTACTGACAGGAAGTTCTCCGGCTACTTTAAGGAAGCGATACGAGCGAGCGAAACATAAATTAGCGAAATACTTACATGTGGAACATAGTAGGAGGGAGTCTAGCTATGGAGGAGTTTGATCATGAAAAACAACAAATTTATAATATGCTTTCTCATATTACAGTAGATTCGAGTAAACTGACAGATCAGGTGAAAAGTAGATTACGTGAGGAAGGTGTGCAAAGAACTGCTTTGCATCGCAGACGTTGGACTAAACCAGCGATTGCAGCTGTTATGTTGGCAGTTGTATTAGTGATGGGTACAGCGGCTGTAGCATTAGGAAATTTCGATTGGTTTTTGGAACGGTTTAAGCCTTCTTTTGGAGAGATCATAGCCCCGGTTCAAGTATCAAGTGAAAATCAGGGAATTGAAATGGAAGTAATCGGAGCGCGGAAATATGATAATAAGGCAATCGTATACTTATCTTTGCAGGACATTACTGGTCAAAAGCGGCTGACGGAACAAACGGATTTTCGAGACGGTTTCAGTGTGAAAGTAGGTCAGCCAACCAAGAATGCTAGTACAGTGGGGAATGAGACTGGAACATCAAGCATATCTTGGCAAAAAAAAGTGCTTTATTTTAATGAAGAAACAAATAAAATTTATTATGAGTTTCAAATAACGTCAGCGTCTAATAGCCCGCTCCAAGATCCATTAGAGTTAGGCAGCTTCCTTATCTATTTCGATCAAACAGACTATATAGATGAACCGATAGATCTGTCGCTTGCTGCAATTGGAAAAACGGAAAGTACACCGATAGAAGAAAAGCATATTAGAGGTGGAATGAACATGCCAGACGATCGATCATCGATAAAAGAGGCGCTTACGCCTGGGAATTATGTTGCCATGCCACATGGGGCAAAGGAGCAATGGGTTTCCAATATCGGTATAATAGATGGAAAACTGCATGTCCAAATAGGTACGATTTTTAATAAGGAGTTCGGGCCTAGTGATGCTGCGCTTATGCTGAAAAGCTCTGACGGTAGTACAATAGATCCTGATTATAGTTTGGTATTATATAGTGATGAAAAAAACAATCTACTTGATTTTGAAAAGAATGACTATACTGATGTCGTGTATAAGTACGAAGAATTTATATTTACAATAAATAGAGAGGATCTTAACAAATATACTCTATCGTATACTGGTTCTGTTTATGCTGGAGCGGAAGGAAGCTGGCAAGTGGCGTCTAGTGTAAGTGATACGGACAACTTAGTTACGTTAGAAAATGATATTGCCATTGAAGGTTATCTCTTCGAATATATAACATTGAGTCCGCTAGGGGTACAAGTCATTGGTAGTTATGAACGAGCAGATGATAGCGTCTTCGATATGATTCTTGCAGTTGAAACGAAGAATGGTCTGATTGAATTAGAAGATGCTGGGGGAAGCCAAAACTCTGAAAACCAGACATTTGAAGCGAATTGGAATACGAAACAACCTCTCGTTGTCGGCGAAGCAACAGCGCTCATTGTAAATGGCACCCGGATAGTAGTTGAGTAACAAGAAAATATTTTAGTTGATTATAGGAAGAGCAGTTTGATCTGAATGGTGGATCAAACTGCTTTTTTAAGTTTCATTAAAAATAAAAATTCCACTTCATTATCTAAGCAGCTCAAGTTGGTTGGGTCATTCGTCACTTTTGCAAGTGACAGTTTGGGCAAGAAAAGCTGCATTCCGTCAGCTATTTAAGAAAAGTTTTATATTTGACCTACTTTTTATTTAAACAGTTTTCTCTACACTGAGTATGCGAAGTACAAAGGAGGAAACGGTATATGAAAAAGAGGTTTTTTTTGCTTATCATCCTTTTGCTGTGCGGTTATTTCGTTGTTCAGGAGATAACTCAGGATCCCCTGAAGAAGTTAGATATCCGAGAAGGACTAGCAGATGAAAAAGCACTAGAAGGGGAGTATCGAACTATAGTAATTTCAAAGGATCAGGTCTATAAAGGTGATCTGTTACTGGTGAACAGAGAGTATCCTGTTCAGCAAGAAGCCATCAAATCCGATGTCGTTTCACTGTATCAGAATGAAGATTTGGTACAGGGATACCGGTTGCAGGATGACACTATTCAGGTGTCGGAGAGCATGGGACGGGTATTTGTAGAAATGGTTCAAGCTGCGCAAAAAGATAATATTAACAACTTTATTATCAACAGCGGATTTCGAAGTATGGAAGAACAGGAGCGACTCTTTAGTGAAATGACTCCGGGGATTGCCATGGCAGCGGGCTTTAGCGAACATAATCTAGGTCTAGCTCTCGATATAGGGTCCACCACAATGAAGATAGAACATGCACCCGAAGGTAAATGGCTGGAGAAAAATTCTTGGAAGTATGGATTTATTTTGCGCTATCCGAAGGACAAGACAGAAATTACGGGCACCATGTTTGAACCGTGGCATTACCGATACGTAGGATTGCCGCATAGTGCGATAAGTAAGAAGAAGAACTTTTCCCTAGAAGAATATCTCGCTTACCTGAGAGAGCAAAAGAAGCTTGTTGTTCCTTTTGATGGGGAAACATATGAGATATACTATTATCCCATTTCCGAAGTGATAACTATTGATGTGCCAATTAATAAAAACTATCAGATTTCAGGAGACAATATGGGTGGAGTGATTGTGACCATTTCTTCTGACAAGCTAGTGTAGGAGTATAAGTGATGTGAGGTATATCTGCTATACTGGTGGAAATGCTAAATATATAATTTGCGATGGAGGAAATGATGAACCAAATAACGATATTGATTGCGGACGACGAGGCGGAGATTGCTGAATTGATTGCGTTACATGTAAAAAAAGAAGGTTACAACTATATCATCGCATCCAATGGAAAGGCAGCCCTCCAGGCGGTTCAGACGCATTCGATTGATTTGGCTGTACTAGATATTATGATGCCCGAACTCAACGGATATGAAGTGACTCAGTTAATTCGCGAGCAGTACAACATGCCAATCATCTTTTTGAGTGCCAAGACTTCTGATCTCAATAAGATCTCCGGGCTTGTCATGGGTGCAGATGATTATATAACAAAGCCGTTCAATCCGATGGAATTGATGGCGCGTATAAATGCTCAACTGCGACGATACAAGCAACTGAATCAATCGGTAGAAACAGACAAAAAGGTAATTGAAGCTGGGGCGCTGATTATTTATCCAGATCAACGTAGGGTTAGCCTGTACGAGGAAACGATCGAACTTACGCCTAAGGAATTTGATATTTTATACCTATTGGCCAGTTATCCCAAAAAGGTGTTTAGTGCTGAGGCAATTTTTCGGAATGTCTGGGGCGAGGCGTATTATGATGGCTCTAATACGGTCATGGTGCATATTAGAACCTTGCGAAAAAAACTTGGTGAAGAAAAAGCGAAGAACAAACTGATCAAAACTGTTTGGGGGGTGGGATATTCATTCCATGGCTAAAATGATTCGAAGCTTTCGAAGTAAAATGATTTTATTATTCGGTTTAAGCATGCTATTTTCTGGTACCATTACTTATTCCATTTATAAAATTCTTCAACTCTATTACTATACGACCAAATACGAAAATCCATTGACTCAAATGCGATATTTCATGAGAGAAGTAGGGGATATTAATTTCTTTTTGCTTATTTTTATTCCTCTCTCCATTTTGTTTTTCTTCCTTCTCACCAAAAGATACTCCACTTATTTTCATGAAATTTCCAATGGAATCAATCAGCTTGCCAATGGTAATTTTAACAGCCATGTAGCTATTCCATCGAAAGATGAGTTCGGAGATATTGCAAGAGATATTAATTTGGCGAGTGAGAAATTGCAGGAAGCATTGGAAAGGGGTGACTTTGCAGAAAGTAGTAAGGACCAGTTGATTTTAAATCTGGCGCATGATTTACGCACACCACTTACTTCCGTTTTGGGTTATTTGGATTTTATTTTGAAGGATAAACAATTGACACCAGATCAAATCAATCAATATGCTACTATTGCTTTTGACAAGTCTCAACGATTGGAAAAGTTGATTGACGAGCTATTTGAATTTGCTAGAATGAACTACGGCAGGCTTGTCCTTGAAAAAAAACCAATTGATCTAAGCGAGCTTCTCATTCAATTAACCGAGGAGTTTTATCCTGTTTTTGAGAAAAATCATGTAATAATGCGCATGGATGTTCAGCCAGGTATCCTAATTTTAGGAGATGGAGATTTGTTGGCGCGCGTCTTTGGGAATCTGCTGACGAATGCCGTTAACTATGGTAAAAAAGGCAGATTTATTGATATTCATTGCTATCCGAATGGAGAGAATGTGGTGGTTAAGGTCATCAATTATGGAGAACCGATCCCCTCGGAAGAGCAGCCGCATCTATTCGATATGTTCTATACTGGTGATCAAGCACGAACGTATCATGAGGGCAGCACTGGTCTTGGCTTGTTTATTGCCAAAAATATTGTTGAACAGCATCAAGGCTCCATCACAGCTCAAAGCAGTTTAAGCAGTACCTGCTTCGAAGTTTATTTCCCGCAATAATTCGTCTGAATACCTTGATGCTATTTGTATGGGGTGTCCATTTCTACTTTTCCGGTTAGTACAGTAGATACTCATTTTTATTTAATAAAATTGGAGTGATCAATTCGAGTGTAAACATTGATTTTCCATTCGACTGTTTGGTATAAATCGTGCCAACTTTGTTGCATTTCTCTCCATTGTTTTGGATATTTACGATGAATCCGTTCTCCGATGCCGAGAATGTCTGCATGGTGGCGGTTGGAGAAAGCAATCATTTGACGCAGCTCCGTTTCAATTGTTTCATTGAGTTTTTTTTCCCATTTATGAATCGATTCAGGTGTTACAATCATTTCGCTGCACCCAAGACTTGAAATATTTAAGTCAGCATATATTTTCATTAGAACGGTTGGATGGAGCTGATTGTCGACTTTTACTGTTACACGGCTGCGATTATTAATGTTTTCAAAAGTTATAATGGAGTTTTCATCGCAAGTGATATTCTCAACTGTCCCGGACATACGATTATTGGCACGTAGCAGACCTTTTGTTTCTATATTGTTTAATAATCCAGTTAATCGGTCTCCATGAAAAGCATACAGTCCGGATGCTTGCAATCGTAACTTGTCGCTTCGTAGCATATCTTTTTCAATATTAATTGCAGGTATCGTAATGTCTTTGAATTCGTTAATTAAATTGCTATACACATCAATAAGTAGAGTCTTATCTGTCAAAGCGGTATTGGTACCGCCCTCTGAAAGACCGCGAATCATTTGGGACGCAATGGATTCACTAGGTGATTTTAGTTGCAATATGTCAGAAGCTCTTCTTTCTGTTACAAATAAAAATGTTCCGTTACGTATTTGGCGCATTCTGCGAATAGCGTCAATTTGACTGCGAATACCTTCTTTGGCAATCTGCTTGCTGAATATGATTATAGTCGTATGACCCCAAAGCAGCGAACGTTCTGTTTGTTGTTGCATCAATCTAGCAGCATCAAATACGGATTTACCTTCCGATGTAAGTAGGTAAGTATTGTTCTGCATACCTTTTGGTTGTTGCCCACTTGCCGTTAGCTGGGCAATTTCTGCTGTTAGCCGAATGGGCTGTTTTTCTCCTTTATCAATTCCAACCGAGTGAATAATATGAATTTCATTTAATTCTGAACTTCCTTTACAGCCGGATATGGACAACGATAGAGTGATTGTTAGTAGGATCAAAATTATTTTTTTTATCATTTTTGCAACTTTCTCCGATATCGCTCGCGATTGGTAACTCCGAATAAGCTAGGTCGCTTGCGGTTCAAAATATGTGGTCTACGCACGATGACATCCGTTAATTCTGCCAGATTTATCGGTGCGGCTGGTGCAAGATAAGGAACGCCGAACGAGCGTAAGGAAGCCAGATAGGTCATGAGTAAAACGAGTCCCATCATGATACCTACATATCCTAGCAAAGCAGCAAGGAATGTCATGACAAACTGAAGAATTCGGATGACATAATTTATAGATGTTGGGGGTAGCGTAAAGGTGCAAATGCCAGTTAAAGCAGCTACTATGACCATAATAGGTGAAACAATCCCGGCTTGTACTGCTGCCTGACCTAGAATAAGTGCTCCAACAATGCTGACCGCCTGTCCGACTTGCTTGGGCATGCGAACCCCTGCTTCACGCATAATTTCAAAGGCAATCATCATAGCAAAACTTTCGATGACTGCTGGAAAAGGAACCGGCTCTTTAGCTGCGGCGATGCTTTGCAGAAGTGGTGTTGGTACTAATTCGGGATGATAGGTTATGGTGGCTACATAAAAAGCAGGTAGCAACATGCCGATTAACCCGCAAAATAGTCGCAGCAAACGCATGCTGGAAGCGATATAAAAGTTCCATGCATAGTCTTCACTTACTTGGAATGCTTGTAAAAATACAAAGGGGAGCAGCAAAACGAAAGGCGAGCCCTGTATGAGAACGGCTATCCGACCATCTAACAAACCGCCAATAACACGGTCAGGACGTTCTGTTGATTCGAGTAAAGGAAAGAGTGACCAGTGATTATCCGTGAGCCATTCTTCTATATAATTGCTTTCCAGAACAGCGTCTATAGGGATTTCACGCAATCTGTTATGAACCTCGCGAACAAGATCAGGATTAGCAACACCGCCTATGGAAAGGATCGCCACACTCAGCTTACTTAGCTGCCCAATGGTTTCATACGCAACCTTTAAATCAACAGAAGGGAAATGAAACCGAATTAATGCAATATTATTTTGCAAAGATTCGTTAAATCCGCTTCGTGGGCCTTTAACCGTTGACTCACTTATTGGCTCTTCCACATTGCGAAACTTGATGCCTTGCGTGTCCACAGCGATGCCATAACCTGATTCGGTAAACAGAAACACAGTTTCTCCCAAAATAATATGCTCAGCTGCCTCCTCTATGGTGTGAAAAGTTTCATTTTTTTGATGAGGACGAAGCAGTTCCTTGCTTTGCCTACTAAGCTCCAGCATTTTCTCCAGCTTCTTGTGATCAATCATGCTGTCAACATAGCAAATGGTGGCTTGCTCATTGCCTGCAATGATGACATCAACTGTAACCAGATCACCGGATTGCTGCATCATCTCGAATAGCTGATTTTTATTAGCAGTAGTATCAATGGAAATGGCTGATTTATTCGGTTTCATAGCGCTCCTCCTTCATTATTTAATTTTTTTTTAACAAGAGCTACAAGTAAAAAAACGCAAGGAATAAAAAACTGAAATAGTACAAAAAACCATGACTGTTTATCATAAATAGCTGATAATTCGATTAGACCCCATACTTTATATTTTGAAACGATGATTAAAGCTGCTGACATAGGGATTATCCATAGTCTGATTCGTTGAATGTTAAAAAGTTCTTTTAAACCTTGAAGTGCTGACCAGAAATAAACGGTAATTTTTATGAATGAACTCATTACCCATATGACAACAAGAGCCGCATCAAATCGTTCAATATTGCGAAAAAGCTGCAAGTTTTGAATGAGGCTTATATTTGGATAGATAAAGGAAGCTGTAGCCTTGCCGCCGAACACCATCGTACATACGGCTGCGCCCATTATTAATATAAAAAAGGTAATACCGATGGCGCCTAAAAGGTAATGAACTGTTTTTTTAGTCCGTTTTACATATTTTAAAATCATAGATACGAACATCACGTCACCAAACCAACTTATCATTAGCATGGTTCCTCTAAGCGGTTGGATTACTCCATTTTCCATTACCGGTAGCAAATATTCAGGATGGTACTGATTGATTAAGAGTAAATAGATAAGTAGAAAGGTTCCTATTGATGCAGGTAGTACAAGTACAGACACCCGCGAGAATGTTTCTAATCCATGATAAACGGCAAAAGCAGCCATAATGGCACCGACGATCAAATACCAAGTTTGCGGTATAATTGGATTTAATGTGATGATGAAAAATTGAGAGAACTCGCGTAATGACCAAGTTGTTATATCTAGAAAGTAAAAAATAAATACTAATGCCAGCAACCGTCCAAACCATTTTCCAAATAGCAGTGTACAGAGTGAGATCAGATCTTTGTCTGGATGCAGCTTAAATAACCAAAAGAAAACAAGAGCATTTAGTACGCCAATCATGCCACCTATTATTACTACAAACCAGGAGTCGCGATCCGCATAACTGGCCAAAATTTGGGGGGCGTATAGGCTAGAGGTACCGAAAGTGGAAAGTGCAACTAGAGCTAACATTTGTATATTGCTTATTTGTAGGCGCTGCTCCATACAGACTCCCCCCCCTTAATAGTTTCCATTAGTATGAGCAATTGGAAGGGATTTATACTTTGCATAATAGTAGCCTTTCATGCAAATAGTAGTATAGGAGGTGAGGACCACATGAAGACAGTTATTATTTCTTATCTGTTGGCTGGCATTTGGCTTGGCACTTTGATATATTTTTTGCCACATAGCAATTGGTATATTAGTTCTGCTCATAATACGTGGAACTTTCTCATCATTAATACGTTAATATTTGTTCCCATTGTTTTGGTGATGTTTATCGCTGATCGGGTATTTGCTTCAACCAAGCAAAAAAAACGCTAAGTTCATTGTTTATATAAATTTTAGCCAATAAAAATCGTAAAAAGCACAAGTACAGGGGAATAAATATTCCTGAAGCTTGTGCTTTTTTATTAAAATTTTAGCAAATTGGAAAATAATGTCGTATTGCAATTTACAGCCCCAGCTGATGTCCCTTTTCTAAGCGAACAATTTGCTTCTCTCCATTGTCTGCCATTTCCCGAAATTGATCAATGGTTTGGCGCATTCTAGGTAATGCTTCTTGTTTGTAATTGCTTATGGAGTCGAGGGCTTCCATCACATCGGAAAAAGCTTGCTTTAGCGTATCCGCCGAGATATTTGTTTCCAGCGATTTTTTATGAATGTCAGCACCTTGCTGCTTCAACATTTTGGAAGTACCGGCAATTAGATCGTTCGTAGTTTGATTTAACAGCTCAATCTTTTTCAATACAATTCGTTGGTTATAAAGAGCGCTGGCGACGGTGACAGAAATTTTAAGTGCTGATATTGTAACATTTTTAGCTCTGTTGACGCCTCGAATTAGTTCTTTGTTATTTCGAATAACGACTTCGATTGCCATGATGCCTTGTTGGTTGACGACTAACATTTGTTGAAGATCCATTACCCGTTGACGTAGCGGAAACAGTACTTCCTCAGTAATAAACCGAATTTTTTCTGGGTCTTTATTTTGTGCTTTGGCTACTTCGATCTGTGCTTCAATCGATTCATCCATCATCGCTCCCAGTTGAATTTCCTTTTGAATTTTTTTGGTTAAATCGCGAAGTGACTGCTGCTCGATATCCAACGTAGTGTTGTCGTTTGTGAGTGTTGCTTTTCCTTTGTCCAAAGAAACTACTATATCTGCAATGACTTCATCAGCTTTTTGATATTTAAGGAAATAAGCACGTAGCGGATTGAACAATTTGCCGAGAAACCCCGTCTTGGCAAAATCGATCAAGCTGGGGTCCAAATCTTTCAACTGAATGTGCAGTTCAGCTAATCCTTTTGCCACTTGACCGCCTTCATCGCCTGTCTTCGATAGATTTCCAACCGATACTTGAAGCAATGCATTTTTATTGGCAGATGATCTCATTGTATTCAAACCAAAGGATTCAATGGATTGTAGCATATCTCTTCGCTTATCACCTGACTCCAAATCAAGCTCCATTATCGCCGCTACATTAGATTCAGCTACTTCTCTAAGTCTAGCTTCTTCTTCCGGAACAGGCTTTACCTCTTGCTCAATTACTGCTTTAATTTCTTCTGGGCTTGCAACATCCATAGTAAATGACAATATAATTCCTCCTTCGCATCTATCTTACATTTGAACATTAAATAAGTTTCCTATTTTGTAGACTACATCATCTGTATCCGCATCAATGCTTGCCGCTTCATTAATACTAGAGATGCTTTGAAGCGCCTTAATATTGGCATTATAGCCAATTGTATAAATAGGAATTTGGAAATTTTCGATTAATCCTTTAATATCCTTGAGTGAATGGCCTTCGTTCGTCTCGCCATCACTTAGAACAAATAAAATTGGCTTCTGATTGGGATTAACAGCCAATTCCTCTTGTAGCAACTTCATGCCCACAATAATTCCATCAAAGGTAGCTGTGCCGCCACTTGCTTGCAAACTGTTTACTGCACCGACAAACATGGATTGCTGATTCGTATCATATTTGGCAATTGGCAAATTGATGGAGACTGCGCTTGAATAAGAAACAAGACCAATACTATTGTCTTTTCCTAAAAATTTCTGCCCCTTCAGCAAAGACTCCTTTAAGCGATTCAACGGCTCGCCTGCCATACTACCGGAAACATCAGTTACAAACACAGCCACAATAGGTTTATTGCCGTTTTTCTTTTCTTTCCACAACTTCTGAGCAGCAATCAGTAAGCTGCCATCGACTTCGGGTAGCTCAGATTTGTAGTCTTCAAGATTATTAAAGCCTTTATCTTTTCCTGTTTTTTGATACTTTTCTTGTGCAACAAACTCTGCAAACTTTTTAATAATATCCAGCTTATCCTTTGGAACATCTCCTAGAGCATACAAGGGACTATCATGTCTAGCACCAAATGGAGTGAACGTATAGCCGCCCTTTAAGTCCGCTGTATTGAGATAGGTTTGGTATTCCAAAACAAATCCATCTAGCATGCCAGACTTAGCTGCATCGCGCATTTGCATCGTAGTAGACGCAATGAAAGGGACATTAGCTTGGAATTTTTCAAAGCCCTGCACTGCTTTATCACCTAAAATATTCGAGCTATCAAACGTATTAAGTGCTGTTAAAAGGAAGTTTAAACCTGTAGAACTGGCAAAAGGGTCAGTATAGCCCATAGAAAACTCATTATTTGCTATCGCTTCTGTGATCGTTTTGACATTCACTGAACCGTACGTGTCTACTAATTCATCATATTTGTCTTTGGCTATAACAATGCCCGTGACGTTACCTACCAGTCTACTCGATATAAGCTGTGTCTTAACGCCGTCCGCTTTTATCATTTCGCCCCAAAGCTCGTTGGATGGTGTGAAGGCATCTGGTACGTATTTTCCAGTTTTAATGTAGTCTATAGCTGTGCCAGAAGCGATATTACGAATTTTGACCGAAACGGGTTTTCCATCAATTTTAATATTTGCTTTATTGAACTCAGCACCAACATCAGCCAGCCAACTGTCCATTCCTGTGCCCGATTTTTCCGGAGAAGAAAAAATCTCTACAAAATTGTTTGTAGTATTCTTCACTGTAATTGGAAACTTCGAAATTTCTGGCAAAGATGCTGCGACATCAATTGGATCGAGGTCAATTTGTCCCTTAATCGGTTGCTCAGATGACACGGAAATATTAGAATAAAGCTTATTTAATTTTTTAGTTGCATCTTCAGTTGTGACCTGAACGGTAGTTTTTCCAAAGTTAGATGTTATCTTAACTCCTACAAAGACAAGAATAAAAACAATAATCAAAATAATAGCCGATACAAATAAAAATTTATTTTTTTTAGCCAAGCTTAGCACCTCTCACTGTCTATAATATTTTGTTTGTTTAATTAGGGAATCAATTTCCTGCATGCAAGCCATGTTCTCGATATCTCCAGCTTCAAAGCTATCCAAACGTGATATCTCCAGTAGCAGCTTGTCGAGTTTCAATAAGATTTCTTCATTATTACTTAATGAATCCTTCATAAATGTTAGAAACTCATTGTATAGATTCGTTTTCTCTTGCTGGATCTGTTGAGAAAATCTCGTTGTTTTTTGAAGCATGACACTTTTGAATTCAGCCTCATCAAAAACGCTTAATCTATTCAAAATACTTCTGACGTTGAGATAGAATAGTTTCTCTACCTCTTTAATGACAGAAGCAAATTTTTTATAGCTTAATTCCGTTGAATCAAATCGCTGATGGAGTACATGAAATAAAGTGTCATACTTTTTCCTCAGTCGATCCAACTGTTCCAGTGCAAGATTGATATCTCCTTCTAGTACAGTAACTTGTTTAAATCGAAGCAAAGCATCCACGTAATCTTCATGTGTATTGATTTTCTTAACAGGAAGCACTACCGGTTGCTTAAACAGCCAAATATAGCTTCCATAAATGAGTGCAAGAGCACTGGCGAGTAATAACGTTACACCAAATGCTGTTGCGAACGCACTACTACCAATCTCAAGCCCTAACAATCCAGGCGATAACACAATAATATTTAAAGTAACTATTCCTAGAGCAAGCCCTAATAGTTTTATGTATTTTAGACCAGTCAACCTTCACACCTCCTTTACTTCTACAATGAAATACGTCCGAATTTTGAAAAAGTGACATTTTTCCAAAAATTTTGTGAACGAACAAGCAAAATCAGTACTCCCATAGTCTTTATGTCATGCTGAGCACATAGCAAACTACTTTCTTTTATATGCACAACATCATTGATAATTGTTATGCACTTAGGACATTCGACATAATTCCTCATTTTCCTTTTTATAACTCTATATTATTAAACAGTTGTAAATTTACATTTTTTAAAGGGTCGATTTGATAATGCAAAACTAATAAGCGAACATGATCCAATGACATGTCCGCTTATTAAGGAATATGTGATTATATTACAAGGAATGTTGGAAATACGAAGCGTTTGTAAAATTTTTAATGTAGACGACGTCTTCTTTTTTGCCAACTAATAAGATATACAATAGCAACGATAGCTGTCATGAAGATGAACGACTGAATAATTGGCATGAAATTATAGCCAGTAAAACCACTGCCCCAATAGGTATGAAAATCACTCGACATATGTGCGAGAGGGAGACTATAAGCAATTTTTTGTCCCCAGCTTGGTAGTTCGTCGGGTTGAATACCCATCATTCCTGAGAAAATCATAATAGCAAAATAGAGTGTCATCACGATAGCAAATGTAATTCCAAATTTCTTTACTAGCATCGTGACAGCATATGAAAAAATGAATAATAGTGTAGCGATAGCATAATAGCAAACGAGATAAATAAGTAGTGCACTCCAGTGTGGCGTTATAATGTTATGCAAGCTGATCATCACTGTGGAGAATAGAATTAAGGCACAAGTTACTATCGTGTAATGAACGATAATTTTTGCGATAATGATTTCTTTTTCCTTGAATCCAAATAGTTCCATTCTTGTTATAACACCTTGTTCTGTTTCTTGAGCAAATAAAGCTGGAAAACTAATTAGCATAATGGCGAGCGGTATAATAAGTGCCACCATTAGCGCAATACTCGTTTCAACTTGGGCCTGTTGGGCTACTGGGACACCACTGGAAATCGTGCTTGTTAAAAAAGAACCCATCAAAATCGGGAAAACAATACCAAAGAAAGGAGTAAAGAAATTTGCCATCGTATTTTTAAATTCGTATTTAAGCAAGTGTGCAAGTTTTTTATTTTTCATCGACAAACCCCTCCTGTGCTTTAGCATTCAGCGTCATAATTTCGATATCATTGTTACGTCTTTTATAATTAATATTGGATTTTATACAGTGTGATACAATCTCCAACTCTTCTGCTTCATCATTACAAGCAATAGCAAGTACGAGCGAAGGAGCTGCAAGTTTACGATGCGTACTAAAATGATTTCGTGTTTGTTCATTATCTTCAACCGTTATAACGGAATAACCACAGTATTTTTCAAATAAAGCTTCTTTCGTTCCAAAACAAACGACTTCCCCTTGATGCAGTAACAATAGTTTATTCGTTAGTTTCTCCAGCTCATCATAATAGTGTGATACGACGCAAAGCGTCTTACTTTTGTCTGCAAACCAATCCGTCAATTTGGTCATCAACGTTTGTCGCGTTTCGAAGTCAAGCCCAGATGATACTTCATCTAAAAAAGTAAGCTCCGCTTGTTGCATCAGGACGATAATTAAAGTGAGCCGCTGTTTTTGTCCGCCAGATAATTTGGAGAAACGTTTTTTTAAACTGCTATCGAAATCAAAATAAGTAATTAACTGTTGCAGCTCTTGACTGTCTGACACTTTCAGCCCGAGCATTGTTTCCATGATCGTTTTTACGGATACGTTAGAAGAATAATTGTTTTCTTGCAAGTGAACCGCCATTTGCTGCGGTGTTATCGTACTTTCTATTTTTCCCTCAAAAGGTACCATACCTAATAAAGTTTTGATCAACGTCGACTTCCCAGCACCATTAGAGCCAATAATACCAATCCGGTCATTTTTTTCGAATGTAATTTCTTGATTAATGTGTAAAGCACGGTGTGAACCAAAAGTAACGTCTAAATTATTAATTGTTAACATCACGTATCTCCTCCCTCTCAACTAACTTTATTATCGCATTCCAGTATGAATTCGAGATGAAGTTCATGTGAATGATGACTACTCCTTATTTAGTAATAAAGTAGCAATAACGCTGTTGTTTTCTTTATTATTAACAATCCGAATCTCCATAGCTAATAGTGCGGCATATTGTGCCACAATGTATAACCCGAGACCATGCCCGGCTCTCGCTTGAGCAGGTCTGACGAACGGTTCGAAGATTTTCTCGGCATAGGCTTCGTCTAGCTGCGTACCTGTATTTTCAATTTGCAGCTGATTTTCAGAAGAGGTAATCAAAATTCGTTCCATGTTCGGCGTGTAATGAATCGCATTGATGATCAAATTATCGAGCACTTTCTCAAAATAAAGGACATCCGTCACGATCGATTTGTATTCCTCTACATCCATTTCTATTTTCAATTGTTTTTCTTCTATTAATATGTGATGCCGGTCGAGTAAGCTGTTAATAATTGTAGCGACACGAACTGTTTGTAATTCAATGTCTCCCGATGTTTGTTGATTAAGTAATAATAGCTGGTTAATAATTAGTTGCATATCGAGCATTTTCGCTTTCACTACAGGTAAATATTTATGTGTATCTTTATATTTTCCAATTTCTTCAATCATGCCATCTAGCAGTAATAAAGAAGCGGTGACAGGTGTTTTCAATTGATGAGAAGAAGCTGCTAAAAAGGTTTTTTGACGGCTATTCTGCTCCTGCAAATAATTTTTTTGGCGATCCAATTCACGATACAAAGCATGTAAATCGACTTCCAGTTGGTCATATTCATCTAGTTTTTGTTTTAGTTGTGCTTGTTTTTTCGAAGATATAGCATCAAATTCATAATTTCCGGTTTTCATCAAGCTCATTTTGCGCGAGATCATTTGAATTGGGCGTACTAATACTTTGGTAAAAATAATAGTCGCTAACAAAATGACGATAATTAAGGTGGAAAGTAACATTGGTAAACTTTGCGTAATAACGGAACTTAAAGCGGTTAGTTTAGGCGTAAGGACTGCTGCAAGAACGAGGTAGTACTTGTCATCAGTAGTGGCGATTCCCATATAGGTTGTATAGAGGTTCGTTTTGTCGCCAGCTTTTACTGCCATAATAAACTGCTTATCGCCATTTCTATAAAATTTAGGTTGATCTGCTGTTGAAAACAGTTTGGATATATCGATAGGTTCGCTCAATTCTTTAAATGTAAATAAATCGCTAGGAAAATCTTGCTGCACACCTTTGGTGTCTATTAAATGCTCCAACCGTTTTCCTATTGTTTGAAATTCGTTATCTACTTCTTTTTGTTTAAGCTTATCTAAATTTTTCATCAGCGCCACAATATCTTTATACCACTGCCTTAAGTCTTGATCGACAATCGTTATTTCGAAATTATTATAAAAGGTGTGGACATTAATGGTAGCATTTTGTTTTGGAAGTTCCATAGAAATAATACTATTCGGTGTTTCAAATGCGTGCAACGCATCATTAATTTGGGTATCAATTTCCGTTAATTGAGCAGATTGCAGCTTTTTTATGGAGGTAATTCGTTGCTGTTCTACTTCACGAGCGTATAATGGCGATAGCATCCAAGTGAAATAGAGAAGGATGAATAATGCTACGATACTAACGATACCTAGACTATACAAAAATATTCGTTTACTAATTGACATGTACTCACCTACCTTTTGAATTGAAAATTCTCTATTTAATGTAACAATAACGTATGAAACCGATATGAATTTCGTGTGAATTATAGGGAAGAGAGATTGATCTGGTAACCGAGACCGATGACGGTTTTAATGATGGGCGTTGGTAGTTTTTTGCGAATATTTTTTATATGCGCATCAATAATTCGGTCGTTCGGGTAATAATCATCGGCAAAAACAATCGTTAACAGTTGCTCTCTCGTAAAAACTTGCTGTGGATAGTTGTAAAGTGTTTGAAATAATAGAAATTCAGTAACCGTAAACTGCAACGACACACCGTTGTACCATACTTCGTAAGCATCGGCACGCAGTTCTAACCCTTTTTGTTCTATCTGTGGTTGTGGCTTATGTCTTCTAAGCACTGCTTCGATACGTTTTAATAATAAAATCGGGGAAAATGGTTTCGTAATGTAATCATCGGCAAATAAATTGAAGGCATTAATCTGGGTTAATTCATCCTCCAAAGCGGATAGCATAATGACCGGAAGGGAGGGATAGTGTTCATGTATATGCGCTAAAACCTCTAAACCAGACTTTTCTGGAACCATAATATCAAGAATTGCCAAATCAAACACGTTCGCTTGTAGCTGCTCGATTGCCGTAAGCCCATCCGCTACATGCACTACGGTATAGTCCTTCATTTTCATATATTCACTCGTTACTTCTACTATCGTTAGCTCATCTTCTAAATATAATATCGTTATGCTCACGTACACTCCGCCTTTTTTATGTGGTTGAAATATTACGTATGTATTTCATTATTATGATGACTTCATTATAACTCAATTATAACAACAACGGGATTTACAGTAACTGATTGATACGATAGTAGACAGTAGAGGGTCATTATTAAAGGAAGGAATCCGTTTTTTGAAAAGGAGTATGTTAATAAAGCAACAAATAGTAGTAGCCGCACGTCTGAAATGAAAAGGGGGAGGCGCATTGATGAAAAAAAATATGGTTAGCGTATTATTACTATGTATTGTTCTGATAGGGACATTATTTTATGCTCCTCAAGTATCCGCTTTAAGTTGTGCTGAATTCACCAAGATTGAAGAAGCATATGATCGATATGAAGCGATTATCGTTGGTACAGTCAAAAAAGTAGATCGCAAAAAAACCTACAATAGTGTGACGATTGATATTGAGCGAAGTTTCAAATCGTTAACGGAGAGACAAATACAAGTTAGAGAAGATATTAAGTGGGGCTCTGTTAAGATTGGTCCAAGTCAAGTAGGAGAAAGTTATCTTTATTTTTTAAATGATCAGGGTGGTTACTGGGAAAACTCAGTATGTTCTCATTCCCAAAAATTAGCTGATGTTTCAAGTAGCGAGTTGCAATATTTAGACGAGAAGGAAATTCCCTTATTTTCGTTACCAAACGAAGAGTTTCAGCTAGAAGTTTCCTCTACCGGGGAGACTATAACATGGACAGTTGCCACGATAATGGTAATACTGCTGTTACTTGTGATTATATTATGGCGTTGGAAAAGTAAACGTAAGTAGATGGATGTTATGTAGAGTAGAGTAGAGTAGGAATGCCAATATGGCGGAGTATTTGAACGTGGAGTGTATTATATCAAATAGCCCTAATATAGAAAGTTAGCTAGTAATGTAGATTTTGTATGATAAAACGTATAAATGGTCATGTGAAGGGGCTAGTAACATAGGTTTTGTATGATAAAACGTATAAACGGTCATGTGAAGGGGCTAGTAACGTAGGTTTTGTATGATAAAACGTATAAATGGTCATGTGAAGGGGCTAGTAACGTAGGTTTTGTATGATAAAACGTATAAATGGTCATGCGATGGAGCTAGAAAGGTTGATTTTGTACGATAAAACGTATAAATTTGGTTTTTTGAAGATTATATCAAGCTAGCAATAAATAAATATAGCAAACTTTTACAATAGGATGGTTTTTATGTGCAACGTGCAATCTAATGACCACTAGGGAACATTATGCCATACAATCGCCGCTTGATCTGGTGGGAACTTGAAGCAAGGGTGAAAGAGAGGCTTCAGCATATTCACACGATTACACTGGATGGAATTAAAAATACATTTTTTCCATCCAGCTTCTTTTCGTTTAGGACTGATTAGACAACCCCATCGGATCTAACTTAGCTTATATTGTGTGTACTTCACTTGCAGTAAAATAGCACGTAGTGGGCTGATTGAATTTAGCAGATACGGAACCAATCCCTCGTATATCGCTTATTCATAAGTGAAGAATAAATTATACACTAAATCGTCATCGTTGAAATCTAGCAAGATAGAAATATTGTAGTCACCTGTATTAGTATGACTAAACAATTGTAAATCCTTTAACTGTATGGCTGTTTCGTATCGTTCGTAACCATCGTCGTACATATCTTCATAGACTGATTTAGCTGAGTCAGAGCTGTAAATCTCACTGTAGGTAAATTTTATTCCATAAGTTTTATTTAATCTTTTTAATTGAGCAATAAATTCATTCAGAGCGCTGGTTGCATCCCTATAATCAAAGTTTGCTGAATAAGCGACTTTGGTTAGTTTTCCGTTACTAAAGTGGTAATAGACATACCCCATTTGACCATTAATAAATTTTTTATTGTATACTAATGCATTTGATTTTTCGATCAGTATTTTACTTTTCATTTTTGACTTTACAGTGGTTTTATTACTACCAAGCGGTATATTTAAATAGCTGTCATTAACTTTCTTTTTCTTAGCTAGTTTAGTGCTGCCGTTCTTTAAGTAGTTAGATAAGCGAGTTTGAGCTAGTTTTAAGTCAGCAGTGCTTGCATCTGTAACGAAGTTTTTTGTCGCGCCATATTCTAGTAATCTGGCTACCATCACATCATTTTGATGATAGGCTGCCCATAATAAAGGTGTCCAATTGGTTGATGATTTTACATCGGGATTGGCATCTTTCCTCACTAATAAAGTAACAGCATCTCCCGAATTTCCCATCGTAGCATACAATAAAGGAGTTAACCCGTTATTCGTATCTTCAACTGCATAGCCATGTTCAAGCCAATATTTTAATGTGGAAGTATCATTGTGATAAGCTGCTTTAAAAATCTTTAGATTTTCTTGGAAAACAATATCGATATGTTGTTTTTTTCCATCCCAGTAGACTAGGCTGCCACTTGTTTCCGCAACAAAACGTAAGGGGACCATCGTTGCTCCTTTTGTTATGACGGGAGCTTGTACTAAGACTACTTTTTTTTCATTGACATAGGCATTTTTAGAATTTAACGTCAACGTAATATTTAATTTATCGGATGTTCCTGTTATTTGCTGTTTTTCTTTATTCCATCCTACTTTCATTTGTAGCGCTTCAAATATAGAACGAAAAGGTACCATTGTCGTACCTTCTGTTTGATAAGGTGGTGTGGTAAATGTAATCATCTTATCATTGATCGCTGCAGTAATCTTTTTACTCTTCGCTTCCACGATATGTGAACCATTCCACCCTAATAATACAAAAAGTAGGGCAGTAGTAAGGATGGCTTTCCAACTATACCGGAGCATGTTCATCTCTCTCATATTATCTTTCCTCTCGCAATTGTTATAAATGTATAATATTAGTTGACGTATGGAATGTCTAACCAATTAATGGTGCTTTATTGTTTTAAATCCCGAAAGTGCTAAGGGGTGACATTAATGTGAATGGTGTTTTCTTACCTAGCAAGTATGTCGTACAATATATGATGAAGCAAAGATAGTTAAGTAATGAACTTAGTCATCCTGAAGATGTGGCGAAGGCAGCGTTGTTTTTAGCATCCGATGAATCGTCATTTATGATGGGAGCGCCACTGTATATTGATGGCGGCGTTGTATTTGGAAAAAATGCTTAACACGAGGAGAGACGTTGATGAAAACAATTACATTTATGAAAGCAGATGTGCCAGCACTTGGTTTGCTAGTTGATGATCTCATATTAGACGTAGCAGCTGCAGCGCAGCATTATAATTCGACGGTTGCCCAACATGATATGCAATTAATAGCTGGAGGAGCTAGTGCGATTGGACAATTAGAAGCATTGGCATTACAGGCGCAATCCAATCCCGAGTTATGGCTTCAAGAAGCAGACATAGTATGGGGACCAAGCGTTACTCGTCCGAACAAATTGATTTGCGTTGGCTTAAACTATCGTAAACATGCGGATGAAACGAATGCTGCTTATCCTGAATATCCGATTCTATTTAACAAATTCAACAATACATTGACTGGTCATAAGCACGATATAGCGATTCCTAGTGTCACTAGTCAATTGGACTATGAAGTGGAACTAGCGATCGTTATTGGTAAAGAAGCGAAATATGTAGCTTATGCTGATGCGCTAGATTATGTGTATGGTTATACGATTGTCAATGATTTGTCAGCTAGAGATTTACAAATGCGAACACCACAATGGCTACTTGGCAAAACATGTGATGGTTTCAGTCCGTTAGGTCCATACCTTGTATCGGCGGATGAAGTCGGTGATCCGAATCAACTGAACGTTCGTACGATAGTAAATGGAGACGTAAGACAAGACTCAAATACATCGGACATGATTTTTAATTGTGCGGAGATTGTAAGTTATATTTCACAACATATGACGTTAACGCCGGGGGATGTTATTTTGACAGGTACACCTGAAGGGGTAGTGCTTGGTTTGCCAGAAGCGGAGCGTGTCTTTTTACAGCCAGGCGATGAAGTTGTTATCGAAATTGAAAAACTTGGACGATTGGAAAATCGTTTCGTTGCAGAGCCAGACAAGCCAGCTAATTGGAAAAGAATCGGTTCCTAGTATGATGGAGTTTGACATATTAGTTGCTCAATTTGCTTAAAGAAGAGTAAGGTAACGGTGCAAATGAAAGAACTGGCTAGAAAGCTAAAGTAGTGGCAATGAGATTTAAGAGACAGATACGTTACTTGGTTTGCGTATCTGTCTTTTTGCTTTTTATAAACATAAAATAATCTTTATATCGCTTCATTTCTTCTTTTGGAGACAGGCCAGATAAATCCCAAAATAGCTCCAATCAATGCAGGTATAATCCAGCCAAGACCAATATCAAATAAAGGTAAATAGTCACTATACAAATTGGTGAGAGATACGATCTTCAGTTTGGAGCTGGACAACCCTTCCACAATACTGACAAGGAAAGTAAATGTTAAACTAAACCAGTACACTTGTCGTTTACCTTTAAATAAAGGATGGAAGAAGGTTAACAGCATAAGTACGATAGCTAACGGATAAAGTATTTTCAGTACAGGCTCAGAAATTTGTATTAAATCATTCAAACCGGCATTAGCAAGCAAGGCACTAACAAGCGATAGCAATACAGCATAAGTTTTGTAAGAAATATGTGGTATCAAACTTTGTAAGTAGCTGCTACATGCCGTTGTAAGACCGATAGCTGTTGTCAAGCAAGCGAGTAATACGATAATGCCTAAAATAATACCGCCATATGTGCCGTAGTAGTGCTGCGATATTTGCGCCAATACTTCTCCGCCATTTGCCAAATAATTTAATTTCTCAACGCTGGAAGCTCCGATATAGGCTAGAACAAAATAAATAACAGCAAGAATGGCTGCTGCTAATATGGAAGATTTTATCCCGGTTTGTAGTAACAGTTTTGGCGAATGAGCGCCTTTATCTTTGATAGCGTTGATGACAATAATGCCAAAGACGAGTGCAGCGAGTGCATCCATCGTTAAATATCCTTCTTGAAATCCTTGAAAAAACGGATAAGACTCATATTTTACTTGTGGAGCCATAGGCTGACCAAGCGGATAGAGCAAAGTGGTTAATGCAAGTATTGCCATGAATGTTATAAGTAAAGGGGTTAACCATTTACCAACGATATCAATCATTTTAGAAGGGTTCAGCGATAGAAAACAACTTAATGCAAAAAATGAAATAGTAAATAAAAACAAGGGAATAGCATTGTCCTGTTCTGTAAGAAATGGTTTTATAGCAATTTCGTAAGATACACTACCTGTTCGAGGCATGGCAAATAAAGGACCGATCGTCAAATAAAGTGTCGTAGTAAAAATAAGTCCAAATATGGGATGCACACGATTAGTTAGAGAGAGAAGATCAGGCTGTCCTGATATGCTAAAAGCGATCACACCCAATAATGGTAAGCCAACACCAGTCAGTAAAAATCCTATTGCTGCTTCGCTAACCGCTGTGCCGGCTAATTGACCTAGCATAACGGGAAACACAAGATTACCAGCGCCAAAAAATAAAGCAAAAAGCATTAAGCCAATTACAATCATATCTTTAGTAGAAATCGTTTTCGTCATATCCTTCTCCTGAGGTAGCATTATACAATATAAAATAGATACGTTTCATTATATCAAAATTTACTGTAAGTTGTAGCTCGAATTGTTCAATAGAAAAAAAACGAGCAACAAACTTTGGAGAGTGTAACCACTCATCCTAAAAATTTGTTGCTCTTCGTATGGGGGAAAATATAATACTTAGTTATAATCTAGTTATAATGATTTTATTTCATTCACTTTTAATAGGAAACATTCTCTTCAATTAACTCTACCCAGAAAGTTATTCGAGCACCAGAATTTGAAGCGAATAAAGTAAGACGGTGCAGACTCCATAATTCCGTATCTGGATCTTGCTGACGTATTAATGTTGTATTGATTTCAGAACTGTTCGTATAGATTGTTCCATCTGGATTCCAGTTCACGAAAGAGGTACCATTATTCTTGGATATTTGTCCAGTACTGTCAATTAATATATCATTTTGAACCTCTCCTTGAAAGCCAACTTCGTCATAGTTTGTTAATCTTTTATAATCCATTCGGACAGTTGGACCAATACTTTTTATCTCCACTCTAAGTTGATTTACGGCAGGGGAAGCTGTTCCGTGATAATATCTCAACGAAATATTTTTAATTATAACTTCGAAACTATCATTTGGTTGAGAAATGTTAGCTGGATATACGGTTAAACTACCTGGACCACCTGATCCAGCTGGACCTGTAGGTCCTACTGGTCCAGTAGGTCCCGTTACTCCACTGAGTACTTCATTGTAATCTGGTGAAGTACCAGGAGTTCCGTTAGGCGGAGAATTGACGACCACATATAGTTTTCCATTATAGGAAACGACTTGCCCCTCAACTAGGTTACCTGCTGTGCCCGGATCCCACGTGTTAATGCCATCAAGCCCAATACCAGTAGCTCCAGTAGCTCCAGTAGCGCCAGCATTTCCAGTACTTCCTGTTGCTCCAGTCGGTCCCGTCACCCCGCTGAGTACTTCATTGTAATCTGGCGAAGTCCCAGGTGTTCCGCTAGGAGGAGAATTGACGACCACATACAGTTTTCCATTGTAGGAAATAACTTGCCCATCGGTTAGGTCACCAGCTGTGCCTGGATCCCACGTGTTAATGCCATCAAGCCCAATACCAGTAGCTCCAGTCGGTCCCGTCACGCCACTCAGTACTTCTTCATAATCAGGTGAAGTCCCAGGCGTTCCGCTAGGCGGTGAATTAACGACCATATACAGTTTTCCATTGTAGGAAATAACTTGCCCATCGGTTAGGTCACCAGCTGAGCCCGGATCCCACGTGTTAATGCCATCAAGCCCAATACCAGTAGCTCCAGTCGGTCCCGTCACGCCACTCAGTACTTCTTCATAATCAGGTGAAGTCCCAGGCGTTCCGCTAGGCGGTGAATTAATCACCACATATAGTTTTCCATTATAGGAAATAACTTGCCCATCGGTTAGCTCACCAGCTGTGCCCGGATCCCACGTATTAATGCCGTCTAAACCAATACCTGTCGCTCCAGTTGGTCCTGCTGGTCCTGTCACTCCACCTAATAGTTCATCATAGTCCGGTGATGTTCCCGGCGTTCCGCTAGGCGGTGCGTTGACAACGATATAAACTTTACCGTTGTAGGAAACGACTGTCCCTTTGGATAAGCTACCTGCTGTACTGGGATCCCACGTAACAATATCATCTAAGCCGACACCAGTAGCACCCATTGCACCAGTACTTCCAGTAGCACCAGTTGCTCCTGCCGGTCCCGTCACTCCACCTAATAATTCATCATAATCTGGCGAACTACCCGGTGTACCGCTAGGTGGAGAATTGACAACGATATAAACTTTACCATTGTAAGAAATAACTTGCCCTTTGGATAGGTCACCTGCCGTACCGGGGTCCCACGTCGATATGCCATCTAGACCAACGCCAGTAGCTCCAGTCGGCCCCGTCACGCCACTTAATACTTCTTCATAATCCGATGAAGTTCCAGGCATTCCGCTAGGAGGCGAATTGACAACAACATATAGCTTGCCATTATAGGAAACGACTTGCCCATCGGCTAGGTCGCCTGCCGTCCCCGGATCCCACGTATTAATGCCATCAAGTCCAATACCAGTCGCTCCAGTAGCGCCAGCAGTTCCAGTACTTCCAGTTGCTCCAGTAGCGCCAGCAGTTCCAGTACTTCCAGTTGCTCCAGTAGCGCCAGCAGTTCCAGTACTTCCAGTCGCTCCAGTAGCGCCAGCAGCTCCAGTACTTCCAGTACTTCCAGTCGCTCCAGTAGCACCAGCAGCTCCAGTACTTCCAGTAGCTCCAGTCGCACCAGCAGCTCCAGTCGGTCCTGTAATTCCACTCAGTACTTGCTGATAATCTGGCGAAGTTCCTGGTGTTCCGCTAGGCGGAGCATTCACAACGACATAAATATTACCGTCATGGGAGATAACTTGCCCCGGCGCAAGAGAGCCTGCGTTTCCTGGATCCCATGTCGATATGCCGTCTAATCCAACTCCCGTAGCCCCTGTAGCTCCCGTAGCTCCTGTAGCCCCGCTACCTGAAGGGGTTGGGTTCTCGATTGAAATGATAGCTGATCCTTGTGAAACATTTATATCTAAAGTGTTAGATTCGAATATAATTTTCTCGCCCATTCCAAGTACAGCAGAACCCGATGTGCCATCTATTGTGACAAGTGGTGTTCCCGGAGGGATCGTGCCTCCGCCTGCAGGTCCTGTCGGTCCAGTTGGACCAGCCGGTCCTGTCATCGTAGAAGCATTCAATGCAGCCTCCATTTTTGATTGTAGAAACATTTGGTTTCTAGTAGCACTATCAATTGTACCTTTAACACTTTGATTTACAGCTAACAAATCTTGAATGGTTGCAGCTGGTCCTGTTAGACCCGGAAGTGTACCCAGAACATATTGTAGTTTTTCTCCTTCAGCATTTAAAATGTGACTTAATCCTAATTCCTCCATCGCAATAGAAGAGAGTATTAAATTAATCGCGTCTTCTCTATCCAAAGTAATATTGGGGTTAATATCTGGGATATTAGGTTGAGACATTCTTCAATCTCCTTTCAAACAGTTACTTGATTTTTTGGTCAGGTAGTATTGCCGGACATTACACACTATGCCGAAATTTAAAAAGAGTGAAAATATCATTTGGATAATAAACAATAATATTGCTAAAAACATAATTAATAATTTAAATTATTTAGCTGTAAATTCATAAATGTCGTTAGAAGTATTGTTTCTTGTCAATAAGATGTTGTCCACAAAGTGTATCATTGCTTTTTACTCTATTCCGTTATTACAATAGAAGGTAATGAGAGAGAGTGATAATTGTATCGTTGGAGAAATGGAGATGGAATAAGTGACATTGTACGGGATACTAGTATTAGTGCATGTGTTGTCTGCCATTCTTGGGATGGGACCGGGATTTGTTATGACGTATATTGCGATGAAAGCAACTACGATGACGGAATTAAAGCATGCTTATTATCTTCGACATCGACTACATATTTTTGTGATGATAGGTGGAACATTGCTATTAATTACCGGGCTTGCGATGGGATTTATAAACCGTTACTTGTTCTCTGCCGGCTGGTATGTGACTAGTTTACTTCTTTTTTTGGTGGCACTTGCCTTTGGACCGTTTGTTTTGTCCCCTCGATCACGCCCGATCAAACAACTATTGCATGAACATAACGGAGAACAAATACCTCAGCAATATTTTCCTTTGTCGCAGCGATTGTTTTTCTACGAGCACATAATTAATATTATTTTTCTAATCATTATCGTTTTGATGGTGATGAAGCCATTCTAGCTGTTGGACACAATTAGAGTCTTTAATTATTTGTATACAAAAAGTCGTATAAGTCGTATAGCGCTGAGAGCGCCATGCGACTTTTTTTCGTTGAGATAGTTTAGCTTTACTTATGTAGATACAAGATATTTTGAATTTAAAGGTTCTGTGGATGACAGAGAAATGGATTGCTTGAAATAAGAATTTTGGATATATATAACCGATCCAATACTTGTTATACTGACGATTCATTCAAGCATATCGTCCGTTGATCGTTCATTAGCGAGGAGGAGTTAGTGATGAAATTACACTGATGGAATGGAAAGGCAAGGAATGGAATGATAGAAGAGAAGGAGAAAATGAAATGACGAAAAAAACAACTTCATTACAAGCTAGAGATTTTATAACTCCTAGTGTTGCAGCGCTAATATCCGTCATTGTTAACTATGGAGGTACTTTTATTTTAGTTTTTCAAGCTGCCAAAGTCGCTGGATTAACACCGGAGATGACAGCTTCTTGGATTTGGTCCATATCTATTGGTGTAGGAATTACAGGAATTTGGTTAAGTTATCGCTACAAGGAACCGATTATAACAGCATGGTCTACGCCGGGTGTAGCATTTCTTGTGACAACACTTGCAACAACTCCTTACTCAGAAGCAATTGGTGCGTATATGATATCAGCGCTAGCTTTTATTATTTTAGGTTTATCCGGTATGTTTGAACGACTAGTAAAACTCATTCCCGCCGGTATTGCCTCTGGTTTGCTAGCAGGTATTTTACTACAGTTTGGTATATCTGCTTTTGGTGGGGCTGAAGTTGATCCAATGCTGGTTATTATATTATTTATTAGTTATGTTGTATTAAGAAGGATAACATCTCGTTATGCTATTGTTGGTATATTGATTATTGGAATTCTGTATTTAATTATGACAGGTATAACAGACTTCAGTACTATGCGATTAGCAGTTGCAACGCCAGTATTTGTTTTTCCGGAATTTACCTTGCAAGCTATACTAGGTGTCGCTTTACCTCTTTTTATTATTACGTTGACAGGTCAATATATGCCAGGAATGCTCGTTTTGCGTAATGATGGATTTCAGACAAGTGCTAACCCAATATTAGTGATCACAGGTTTGGGATCTTTGCTGGCAGCACCTTTTGGATCACATGCTTTTAATATAGCAGCTATTACAGCAGCGATTTGTACAGGAAAAGATGCACATGAAGATAAATCGAAACGTTATATCGCTGGTATTGCTTGTGGTGTTTTTTATATAATCGTTGGTATATTTGGAGTTACACTAGCAGCTCTATTTCTAATACTTCCTGCTACTTTCATCGCAACATTAGCCGGATTAGCGTTGTTGGGAACGATAGGAGGTAGTTTAGCTAATGCATTAAGTGAACCAAAGGGACGCGAAACGGCGCTGATAACATTTCTAGCAACTGCTGCAAATGTAACGTTACTCGGTATTGGCGGTGCTTTTTGGGGATTGGTTGCTGGGTTAATTGCTCATCTAGTTATATATGGAAATTTTCGTAAAAAGAAAAGTGCTTTACTAGTTAATATTCGAGGGGAATGAAGCAGCTGTTTGCTAGGAAAAGTAGTCGTTCAAACGATAGGCGGATACAGCAAATCTCTTTTGGATGTAGAAATTAGGCTCATACGTTGTTATACTAACACTATACTTTTTATACAGGAAACTAGAAGGAGAATTGTCCATGTTTAAGATTTTAGTATCGGATCCGATTAGTGATAATGGTTTACAGCAATTTTCTGCTGCTAATGATGTGGAAGTAACGAAATTGACTGGTTTAAACGAAGAGGAATTAATCGCTATTATTCATGAGTATGATGCATTACTCGTTCGCTCCCAAACAAAAGTGACACCGCGCATTATGGAAGCGGGCGTTCGATTAAAGGTGATTGGACGAGCAGGTGTAGGCGTTGATAATATCGATTTGGAGGCAGCGACAAGTTATGGCATTATTGTCATTAATGCTCCAGATGGTAATACGATTACGACGAGTGAGCATACATTTGCGATGATGTTGTCGTTAGCTAGAAATATTCCACAAGCCTATCGCAAAACGATAGCTGGATTATGGGATCGTAAGACGTTTATCGGCGTAGAGCTGAATAATAAAACACTGGCTGTACTTGGACTTGGTCGCATTGGGCTAGAAGTAGCTAAACGTGCGACAGCTTTTGGTATGAAAATAATGGGATATGATCCTTACTTTTCAGAAGAACAAGCAAAGGCAGCAGGAATTCAGTTAGCAACAATTGATGAAATTGTGCAGCAGGCTGATTTTATAACTGTTCATACTCCACTTACGAATGATACTCGTCACCTCATATCGGAACAACAATTTGCCATAATGAAAAAAGGTATGCGTATGATTAACTGTGCCCGTGGCGGGATTATAGATGAGCAGGCGCTGTTAGTTGCATTAGATGAGGGGATTGTAGCTGGAGCTGCATTTGATGTTTTTGAACATGAGCCACCTGAAGCAGATCATCCGTTTTTAAAGCATCCGAACATTATAGTTACACCACATTTGGGAGCGTCCACGTTGGAAGCACAAGAGAATGTTGCCATCGATGTAGCGGAACAAATAATTCATATATTACACAACCAACCATTTAAAAATGCTGTAAATATGCCACCAGTACCAAATGAACTATTAAGCAAAATACAGCCTTATTTTACATTGTCTGAACAACTAGGAAAAGCACTCGCTCAAATGACGGATGGGGCAGTGGAAGAAGTAATCATTGATTGTTCTGGAGAGTTAGCAACGATTAATATTACGCCACTTATTCCTTATGTGTTAAAGGGAGTACTTACTCATCATCTTGGTGCTAATCAAGTGAATATTGTTAATAGTGTTCATTTGGCGAAATTGCGTGATATTACGGTTACCGAGCGTAAAACGTTGCTAACAGAAAAGATTACGAACGAAATTACGATTCATATTAAGACAACAGTGGAAGAAAGATGGGTTACTGGTTCTATTCTACCTAGCGTGGGTGAACGTCTTGTAAAAATAGGACCTTATCCAGTGGAAATTCCATTAGAAGGAGATATTTTGAATATATCTCACCAAGATAAACCAGGCATCATTGGTAGCGTTGGAATGTTACTTGGAGATAATGGCATAAACATTGCTTCGATGCAAGTTGGTCGAAACGAAGTTGGTGGTTCAGCGGTAATGATTGTGAAAATTGATAAAAAAGTAACTGCTCAGGTCATAAAAGATTTAACAACAATTGAAGGAATTAAACGTGTTCGATTAATTTCTTTTGATCAATAAATAGACTATCATGTGCAGAGATGTTCTTCTACAGCAACATCTCTGCAAAACGAAAAAACCCCTCTGCAATCGCTTGTTCTTCTACTTTAGCAAATTCTAATATAATACAGATCCTACTCGACTATTCAATTATACTTTTTTCATTTCGATAATTTAATGGAATAAATAAGAAATTTAAAAAAAATTACACTACATATAGTTAGGAAAACTAGGTATTATAGTTAATAAATGATAAAATATGTATAACTATTACTTATATTGAGTAAATAGTTTTTTTGTTGTTATTTTATGGAAGTTTATAGCTGAATTAAAAGAAAGTTGTAAGTCAAACGTTTGTCCGTATTATAGAAAATTATGTTATGATAAAATTTAATTATAGCTATATATAGTGAAAAAAGGAAAAAAGGTAGATTACTTGTTATGGAGTCTTAGACTTAGAGTTAGGGGCTGTTCTTTATGGTGGAAGATAGTAAAAAACTACGTATTGAAAGAAGCATGCGCAGTGTAAAGATCAGTTTTATTATGTGTATGGTAATGATGTTTTTTTTGTCACATGTAAATGCTCTATCCTATTCAGATAATTATTCTCCAGGGAAAATTTATTATGTGTCTGTGACAGGAAATGATAATAGTAAAGGTACGAAAGAAGATCCGTGGAGATCTATTCAAAAAGCTGCTGATAGCTTAATGCCTGGAGAAACAGTATTAGTTAGAGAAGGAATTTATGAAGAGTTTATTTTGATGCGTAATTCTGGTAATGAAAAGCATGGATCTATTGTATTTCAAGCTTATCCAGGTGAAGAAGTTATTATAGATGGAAGTAAATTAAAGGTTTCTAGTGGAAAAGGTGCTTTATTTCATTTTCGTGGTGCAAATCATGTTATCGTTGATGGTTTTGAAATTAGAGGTTTAACTAGTAATAGTTCAAATGAGTATCCTGCAGGAATTAAGATACAAGGCGGCGGGTCTCACATTCAAATATTAAATAATAATGTACATCATATACAAAACGTATCGTCTAGAGGAAATGCACATGGGATTTTAGTTTATGGAGATAATTTTAAAGCGATTACAGATATTGTGATAAGTGGAAACGATGTACATGATTTAGTCACTGGTTCTAGTGAATCCGTAACAGTAGTAGGAAATGTAGATGGTTTTATTATCGATAATAATAGAATACATGATAATAATAATATAGGCATCGACATTGCTGGATTTTATAATACGTGCTCTAAACCTTGTGAAGATCAAGCACGCAATGGAGTTGTGTCTAGTAATATTGTTTATAATATCGATACCAGAAACAATCCTGTTTATGGGAAAAACAATGGAATTGCAGCAGGGATATACGTAGATGGTGGAAGAAATGTAATTATTGAAAATAATGAAGTTTACAATAATAATTTTGGAATTGAACTTGCAAGTGAAAAATACTCCAAATCGACAAGTGATGTTATAGTCCAAAATAACTATATACATCATAATAAGGGTGCCGGTTTAATTATGGGAGGCTCCGGAACTAATAATGGTGGAGCTTACAATAATAATGTAATTAATAATACTTTCTATATGAATGATAATCTGCAACTAGGTTATGGTGAAGTTACGATTCAGAATCATAATGAGAACAATACTATTGCTAATAATATATTTTATACTTTTCCTAAGAAATCATTTATTAGAAAATCTAACACTACTGGTAAAAATAATGTTATTGATTACAATTTATATTATAGAGTAGATGATGTTAACTCAATAAGTTGGAGATATGATGGAGTTACTTATAAAACTTGGGCTGAATTTCAACGGAGTACTGGCTTCGATCGTAACTCGATATATAATGATCCTCAAATCGAAAAGATTGAAAGCAATGATATTAATGTAGCCAAATTTTCGCCAGCTATTGATCGTGGAACATCTAAAATAGGGATGCTTCCAGAGCATGACTATTATGGTCAACAAAGAATGATAGGTAAACAAGTTGATATAGGAGCTGTTGAGTTTAGTAATCAAAAGCCAATACCAGAACCTATAGCAACGCCAGAACCAACTGCAACACCAGAACCAACACGCGTACCTGAAGTAACGCCAGAACCTACAGTAAAACTGGGGAGTGGCGATGAACAACAAATTACAATTGATGGGCTTATTGATGACTGGCATAACTATGGAACGCTAGCAAGTAGTGAATCGAATGTACGTACTTTGAAAGCTACAATAGAAAAGGATGTATTATATGTCGCTGTGACAGGAAATTTACTACACAAAAAAAGTCAGTTGTATATTCAAGTAGACAATAAAGATACTAAGTTTGCTGTACCATATTGGTCTGAAAAAGGTGCGAATTATTTAATAGAAGACGGTGTACTATATAAATTTAACGGAAAAAAAGCAGATCAGTGGAAGTGGTCTACTATTTCGTCATATAAGAAATTAGGTCAATTTGCTCAAACTACTAACGTAATAGAATATGCTATACCACTTAAAGATATAGGTACAACGAATGAAGAACAAATTAAGATTGGTTATCTGTGGAATGATTCATCCAAGCACAAGCTTCCACTTCACAATAAAATGGTGGAGGTTGATTTGCAACAAGTTATACACCCAACTCCTCCCAGTGAAAATGGTAACCCGGAAAATTCAGGAAATGAAAAAGGGCAGAAAACCATGATAGATGGCAATAAAGCTGACTGGTCAGAAGTGAAAAAAATAGTTGAAGGTCCAGGTAATATAGCTTCGTTTAAAGTGAAAAATGATAATCAATACTTGTATTTATTAATTGAAGGTAGACTATTGAATGAAAAAATGCAAGTATTTATAAATGCTGATCTAGATTCAAATACGGGATTTCAGACAAGTCGTTGGAAAGAAACGGGAATAGATTACTTGGTTGAATATGGGTATTTATACCGATATATTGGTGATGGTAAAACGTGGTCTTATCGTGAGGTGAGTGATTTAAATGCTAATAAGGAAATTGTTCAAATGAGCGAAATTACCGAAATAGCAGTACCATTAAACTTGCTGAATTTACGTAAAGGCGATGAAATAACTATTGGATTAATGTTGAATGATGAAAGAGTTGATAAGGTGCCGCAAGACAGTATGCTCGATTATATTTTAGAATAACGATAAGTAATATATTTCCTATGTAGAAAATGATAAATACCTTGCCGTCAAAACTTAGTTTGCTACTTCTCGATAATGAGAAAAGCTATTATTATACTAAGTTTTGAAGGTGAGGTTTTTTTGTTTATAACTATAAAAATAGATTTATATACAAATGATTATATAAATGTAAAATGATGAATTACTATGGATAAAAATGTCGAAAGATGTTATTATGGAAAAGTTATGTAGAAATTGTACTATTATATCCTATTTTAGAAAGTGGGTAGAAAAATGAAAATACTAGTTACAGGTGGCTATGGTTTTATAGGCTCCTATGTTGCTGAGAGATTTGCTAAAGAAAATCATGAAATATTTATTATAGATAACTTACGTACAGGGAAGAAAAGCAACGTTTTATTTGCTCATACTGGTTATGTAGTGGATGTTGAAGATGAAGCTTGCGAACAAATATTTCAAACGCATCAGTTTGATATTGTAGTTCATTTAGCGGCTCAAGTAAGTGTAGCAGCTTCCATAGTATCTCCAATAGAAGATGCAAATATTAATATTATTGGTTTATTGAATATGCTACAACTGTCTACAAAATATAACGTCAAAAAATTCATCTTTGCATCTTCAGCAGCAGTGTATGGAGAACAGACTACATTACCTATTGTTGAACAGTTCAGTTGTATACCACAATCACCATATGGATTAAGCAAATATACTGGAGAACAATATTGTACTATTTGGAACGATTTTACTTCTGTTTCAACTTTATCGTTTAGATTTTCTAATGTGTATGGACCTAGACAAAATAGTGATGGTGAGGGAGGCGTGGTATCTATTTTTATGGATTGCCTTCAGTCAAATAAACCATTATTAGTGTATGGGGATGGCAATCAAACAAGGGATTTTGTTTTTGTTGAGGATGTTGCATCAGCTATATATGAAGGTGCTATGAGTTCATTGATTGGCATATATAATTTGTCTACGAATAAACAGACAAGTGTAAATGATATTATTGCTGTATTAGATAAACTCAATCCAGTAGATGATGTACGCTATTTGGAAGCACGGGTCGGGGATATAAAAGAGTCTGTACTTGATAATAGAAAATTAGTTTCTGCTTTGAATTGGACACCGGAATATACTATTGACGAAGGTCTCACTAAAACAGCGGAATATTTTCTAACAAGAGTATGAAAGTATTGATATGGAGTGAAGTTCGCTGATGAAAGTATTAATAACAGGTGGTTATGGATTTATTGGATCTCATGTGGCAGAAAGGTTTTATAAAGAAGGTAATGAAGTTTTTATTATAGATAATTTAAGTGCTTCACGTAAAGAGAATGTTGATTTTAAACACAAAAGTTATATGTTATCAATTGAGGATGAAAAGTGTTCCGAAATTTTTCGTTTTAATAAATTTGATATTGTAGTGCATGCAGCAGCTCTAACCAATACACCTTCTGATTTCCCGCATAAATCCATCAAAGAAGTACAATCCAACATTTCCGGTTTAGTTAATATGTTAACATTATCAAAAAAACATCATGTGAAAAAATTTATCTACTTATCTTCTGCTTCTGTATATGGGAATCAGGAGCATATAAGTTTACATGAGCAATTAGATTGCTCACCTGATACATCATATGGGATTAGTAAGTTGTCAGGAGAGATGTACTGTAAAGAGTGGTCAGATATACATGAATTATCAACATTAACGTTACGATTGTCTAATGTTTATGGTCCAAAACAATCTAGTAAACGAGGAGTTATTGGACGGTACTTCCATCAAGCTTTGCGCAATCAAGAGTTAGTCATATACGGTGATGGGGAACAGACTCGTGATTTTATTTATGTGGAAGATGTAGCCTATGCTGTCTATCGTGCTTCTAATAGTAATGAAGAAGGGATATACAACGTATCGACCAATGTAGCAACAAGCATTAACGAACTCGCTGCAATGTTTCAAAGATTAATGCCCGTTTCTTCTTCTATTCAAAATAAACCTAGCAAAGAAGAAGATATAAATCATATAGTACTAGATAACGCAAAGTTCATGAAAGATTTTGACTGGTCACCATTATATTCATTGGAAGAAGGTTTACAAAGAACATTTGTATATTATACGCATCAATTAGCAAAGGAGCAAATTGCTGCTTCGTCATCTGTAGCACCTGTTCGAAGTGCAGAAACAAAAGAAAATTGGCGCATAATACTAAAGAAATCTATGCCTACGCTAGAAAACATACTAGCATTTGTTTTAACGGCATGGTTAACAATAACGTATTTTAACAGCACTTACGGTACTATCGATGTGAAAATTTTCTACATAGTAATCATTGGTCTTATTTATGGGAATAAACAGTCTATCCTTGCGGTAGTACTATCTTCTGGACTGTTAATATACCAAAAAATTCAAGATGGAAGAGAATATGTATCACTAACTTATGATACAGATTTTATATTTCAGGTTGCTATTTATTTATTTATTGGTTTAGTTATTGGCTATTCTGTAGAACGAAGGAATATAATCATTCAACAACATGAAAAAACTATTAATGATTTAACTATTAAATATCACTTTTTGGAAGATGTATATCATGAGATACGTGAAGTAAAAGAGGAGCTACAAGAACGTATTCTTAATTCGAGCGATAGTTATGGAAAGGTCTACGGAGCAACAAAAGAGCTAGAGAGTTTGGAGCCCGAGCAAGTATTAACAGCAGCAGTTAATGTCATCAAAAACATATTAGATGTACCTAAAGTAGCTATCTATACGACTGATAAATCACAAGCTTACTTGCGATTATTAACAAACTATGGCTACCAACCGGATGAAATTATTCGTTCATTAAAGGTTGCTGAATATAGACAATTACAAAATATGCTACAGACAAAAGAACTTTTTATAAATAAAAAGTTTGATCCTATATATCCGCTAATGGCATCAGTTATTGAGAATAATGGGCAAGTCGTAGCGATTATAATGATCGATGGATTACAATTTGAGCAATTATCATTGTATCATCAAAATTTATTCAAAGTAACAACAGATTTGATTTCGACCGAATTAAATAAAGCTTTTCTATACAATAATGCTATGGAAGAAAAAAGATATTGGAATAATACGGAACTACTTAAATACGAGTATTTTGATTCCATTGTTAATTCTAAGAAGCAAGCATTAGAACAGCATGATGTACCATATATGATAGTTAATGCTAAATTGAATGGGATATCTGCTGAAGATGCCTCTTACTTTATTGTGCAAAAACTGAGATTAACTGATTATATGTCGCTGTTCGAAGAGAATGTGATTAGAATATTATTAGCAAACACGGACGAAAAGGCTGCTTTTCGAGTTATTGAACGACTAGTTCATGAAGAAATAACTTATTCCTTGTATAAGGAGGAGTAATATTATGCTTTGGTTATGGATTGTTCTGTACATTTTGGTCTCGTACGCTATTATTATTTTGTGTTTTAAACAGACGTGGCCAGAAAAACTATTAAAAATGGTAGTAGTAACTGCTTTACCAGTAGTCGGATGGCTAATGCCTATATTTTTTCCTCGCCGGCTAATCAATCAATCAGATGAGAAGTTTGCAGACTATGTAGAACGACAACAAGAAGCACATTCCATTCGCAATATGGGAATTCATCAAATTGTTGGAAAAGAAGAAGAGTTAAATGTCGTCTCTATTGAAGAAGCATTAATTGTCAGTGAGCATAAAGCTCGTAGACGAGTGATGATAGATGTACTTAAAAAAGATTCTATGCAGTATTTAGATGTACTACAACAAGCAGTAAGTAATGAGGATACAGAAACTTCGCATTATGCAGTAAGTGCGATTATGGAAGCAAAACGAAAGTTAGTATTATCCTTGCAGCAATTATCTGTTGAGTACGAAGAGAACCCATATAATGAAGAAGTTGTAAAAACGTATGCTGAAATTATTGATGGATATATGCGAAGTGGTTTTCTAGATGATAGAACAATGTTGCAATATAGATATACCTACTTGCAAGTATTGGATCAATATCTATTAATTTCAAACGACTTAGAATGGGCATTTCAAGAAAAAATAAAGATCGAATTAAAATTAGGAAATTATAATGGTGCGGAGAAGAGTGGACAAGCTTATTTACAATCATATCCATATAGTGAAAATGCTTATTTGCATCTTTTAAAAATCTATTATGAAATGAAATCATGGACGAAATTACAACAAACTCTAAATCTGTTGAAACAATCATCGGTAAGTTTATCTAATCAAGCACTCACAGTTGTTAGGTTTTGGTCAGAAGGAGCATAGAATGAAAAATGATGTGAAATTTAGTCGTAGTATTATTATTATTTTGATTGCAGTACTTTTGTTAGCAATAGTTACTCAAATTGCACGATCTCAGTTTGTTTTGAAATTTATGGATAATTCAACAGTGTATGAGCAAAGTGAAAATGTGAAGTTATTAAAACATGAAATGAAAAATAATTTATCGGTGAATATGACTGTCTCTGACAAAACAGCCGACAACACTTATTGTCTAGTATATGATGGTGTGGATGAGTTAAGTGTTGCGATCAAAGATAATACTATGCAAGTTTTGGAGTATATGAAGCAGCCCTATCGAGTAGTCAATATGGATAAAGAAACATTTGTGTTTGAAGAGTGTTCCGCTGTTTTATTGACGGTGTCATTAGAAGAGTTGGAATATGACATCGATAATATGGATGAGTACGTAAGTGAAGGTGGGAGCCTATTTGTTATGCGTTCAAGCCATCCAAGTGATGTAATGGCTCAAATGTATCGCAAACTAGGTTTTGTTCATTTTACACATATGATTGGTGAATTTGGAATTGAGTTAACTTCTAATGTACTAATTGGACTTAACGGATCGAGTTTTACTGATAATTTTATCTACAATGATATTGTAGCTGGTGAATTGGATGATAGTATTCAATTGTTAGCCCAAACGAGTGGTGAGTTACCGTTAATGTGGAAAAAAGAATATGGATTGGGTAGCTTCGTTATATTTAATGGAAGTGCTTTAGATCAAAAAGACTTTAGAGGAATAATATCTGGTGGGATTAGTTTGTTAACTCCAGATTATATGTATCCTATATTTAACACGAAAATATTTTATATTGATGATTTCCCAGCTCCGTTTCGTATGGGAAGGGACGAAGAGATCTATAAGCTATACGGAAAAGATATTCCTTCATTTTTTAGAGATATTTGGTGGCCACAGATGTTAAGTGCTGCTAATAAGTATGATCTTAAATACACTGCGGTTACTATTCAAACGTATCAAGATAATGTAAAGTCACCATTTCCTCGACTTGATGATGAAGAAAAACATAATTTAATATCATTTGGACGAGAAGTTATTAAAAATGAGGGAGAAGTTGGAATACATGGTTATAATCATCAGTCGATGCAAACAAATGCTAGTATAGCTAAACATTTCGACTACAAAGCATGGCCGGGAGCAGATGATATGAAGGCTTCGATAACTGCAATTTTAGAATATTTAGGGGAAGCACTACCTAACTATAAGCCTATGTCATATGTACCTCCTTCTAACGTGCTTGGACCTGAGGGAAGAAAAGCGCTAACGGAAGCATGGCCAGAAATGTCAGTAATCGCATCGTTGTATGGTATTGATCCTGATAATCGAGCATATGTACAAGAGTTTGAAGTTGCAGAAGATGGTGTTGTTGAGATGCCGAGAATTACTTCGGGATATTTCGATACACCTTATAATGTTTGGTTTGAAGCGAATACAGTTAATTCTATCGGTGTATTTTCACATTTCTTGCATCCTGATGATTTATTAGATAAAGATCGAAATCGTGATCGAGTATGGACGGATCTATACAAAGATTTTGAGCAGTTACTGAATCGGGTGGAGACAAATTATCCTTGGCTTAGAAGTATTACTTCTGCAGAGGCGGCTATAGATGTTGCACATTTATTGCAAAGTGAATTGGAGATTCAGTATGAAGGAAATCGTATTAGTGCAAAATCAACTACATTAGCAAAAGAACAGTATTTCATTTTACGAACGGATAAAAAAATTGCCGAAATGAATAATTGTGATGTGCAGCAGATTGATCAGAACACATATTTGGTTACTGCATACGAGCAGAATTTTTCATTTGAGCTAAGTAGGTGAAAATATGAAAATCTGCATTATTGCAGAAGGATCGTACCCCTATGTTACAGGTGGTGTGTCGAGCTGGATTCAAAATATTGCAATACAGATGCCTGAGCACGAGTTTATTATCTATGCAATTGCAGCTCAGAGGAAACAAAAAGGGATATTTAAATATACCTTACCCAGTAATGTAGTTGAAGTAAAAGAAGTTTTTTTGGATGCCTACATGGAAGATTCAAATAAGTGGGGACAACGTTTCAATTTAACTAAAGAGCAAAAAGATAATGTAAAGGCGTTACTGGGCGCTTCTAGTCAAATGGACTGGTTAGCTTTTATACGAATGATACGAAGTAGTCAATTTAATCAAGTTTCTGACTTTTTAACAAGTCGTGATTTTTTTGATATTTTAGAGGAAGTATGTCATGAACGCTATCCATTAGTACCATTTACGGAAATGTTTTGGGCTGTTCGATCGATGATACTTCCATTATTTTTGACGATTAGAGAAGGTATCCCAGAAGCAGATGTGTATCATAGTGTATCTACAGGATATGCTGGTGTAATCGGAGTAGTAGCGAAAGAAATTTATAATAAGCCGTTTTTACTAACTGAGCATGGGATCTATTCTCGTGAACGTGAAGAAGAAATTATTAAAGCAGACTGGGTTAAAGGTTATTTTAAAGATTTGTGGATACAGTATTTTTATCGTATTTCATCATGTGCTTACGAACATTCAAATCAAGTAGTTACATTGTTTAGTCGTAATAAAGAAATTGAAATGGAACTCGGTTGTCCTGCAGAAAAAATTTCCATTATCCCCAATGGAGTTAATATTTCAGACTATGAAAATCTTCCTGAAGATAAGCCAGTAGACGAGTTTTGGATAGGAGCAATAGTAAGAGTTGTCCCGATTAAAGACATAAAAACGATGATTCAAAGTTTCTCTTTAATTAAGGAAATGATTCCTTCAGCAAAATTTTATGTCATGGGCCCCTATGAAGAAGACTTGGATTATTATGAAGAGTGTTTACAGTTAGTAGAGATACTTCATGTGCAAGATGTAATATTTACTGGATCAATACCAATCAAAGATTACATTGGAAGAATGGATGTTCTTATGCTTACTAGTATTAGCGAAGGTCAACCTTTAGCTATATTAGAAGGAATGGCAGCTGGTAAACCGTTTGTGGCGACGAATGTAGGTAGTTGTCGAGAACTCCTAGAAGGATTGGATGATAGAATTGGGAAAGCTGGCATAATTGTTCCAGTTATGCACTATGAGATGTTAGCAAATGCAGTAATTAGTTTGTATAAAAACAGAAAAATGTGTGTTGAGATGGGCAAAAATGCTTATGAACGAGTAAAAACATACTATCGACAAAGGGATGTTATTACCAATTACAGAAAAATATATAGCAAATTAGGAGGTGAGTGAATTGGCGGGAATAGGGTTTGAATTAAGAAAATTATTTCGTGAGCAAGGCTTAGTAAATAATATAAAGGCCTATGCCTATTCGTCTTTAACAACGATAGGACCGATGATTATTAGTATGTTTTTGATCATACTGTTGCAACGAATGATGTCGACAGAAGGAACTACTTATTTGGATTGGGAGTTGTATACAGCTACTGTTTCTTATTCTTTCATCTTTTCTATTATCATTACTAGTGGTTTTACAATGGTATTAACACGATATGTTGCAGATATGATTTATCAAAAGTATTATGATAGATTAATGTCATCTTACTATGGTTCTTTGATTATTTTACTTCCACTATCATCAGTAACAGCTCTATTATTTCTGATCAATGTTTCTGCTGGTATTCATTATAAAGCTGTTGCTTTTTTGTTCTTTGTTCTCTTAACTATTGTATGGGTCCAAGGTGTATATTTGTCTGCATTAAAAGATTATGTGCGGATAGTACGCGGATTTGTTATTGGAACAATTGCAGCTATCGGAATGGGATGGTTTACGTTCTACATTATGGATATGGATATTACAACAGCCGCATTGCTTTCACTGGATGTCGGGTTTTTCCTAATTGTGATATTATCCGCCATTCACTTTGAACAGAGATTTCCACGAGCAAACGTAAAGTATTTTTTTGAGTTTCTCAAGTATTACAGAAAACATACAACTATGTTTTTTACTGGCGTTTTTGTTTATTCAGGAGTTTATTTACATAACTTTGTATATTGGTTAAGTGATAGTTCATCAGTCGTTGCTGATCAGTTTAAAATGATGCCTTTTTATGATTTACCTGTGTTCTTTGCATTTATATCTGTAATGCCAACACTAGTAACCTTTGTTATTTCTGTTGAGACAGCATTTTATACAAAGTTTAAAGTCTATTATATGCAAGTGCTAGAAGGGGGCACTATCGCAGATATAAATGAAGCGAAGTTACAAATGCAACAAACACTAATTAAACAGATTAGTAAACTGATGGAAATTCAAATATTGTGTACTATTTTGGCTGTTGCTTTAGGAATAAAATTTTTGCCGAATATAGGTTTTTCAATGAGGCAATTAGATTTATTTATCATATTAGCTTTAGCATACTTTTTGTTTATCGTCTATTTTGTTATCACTCATATTCTAATGTACTTTGATGATCAAAAAGGTGTGTTTGGCATCGGTCTAACTTATTTTATTTTGAACATTGTGTTTACCTTTATTATGATGCGATTGGAGTTTGATGGAGTGGGTATGTTTATTGCATCTTTTATAACATTATTACTTGCGTTATATCGATTAAAGTATGTACTAAAAAATATTGATTACTTTACTTTTTGTTCACAGCCAATTAACAGTATAAGCATTGACTCGAAAATAAAGGTTAAAAAGACTAGTAAAAAAATAGTTGGTTTAACTTCATTAATAATTTTAGTATTTTTGTTAAGTGCTTGTAGCAATTTGAATGATGAACAGGCTAATGAAGAAGGGGCAACGGTAAAAAATAGAGCAACTATGCCCGAAACTTTTGATACTCGTTTGGTAGAAGATAAACGAATATATGAAAGAGATGATGATAGTGAATTAAAAACACTATACATCACGGTTCTACCTCCAGAAGATGCGGCTGATAAAACGGATTGGTATACATTGAACCGACAAACTGATCCGCTTAATGCTGTAACTCTACCAGCAATTGTTCAGGAAGGTTTGAGTGATGGTAAGGGACCTAAATCTGGAATGTTTGGTTATGACGATGATTTAGCCAATGCTACTATTGAAATACGTGGTAATTCTACTTGGTTTGAATCTCAGAAGTCATATGGTATTAGATTAAAACCAGATGCGGGCACATATTTAGATCAACGTAAACTTAATTTAAACAAGCATGTGGCTGATTTGTCTCGGATGCGAAATAAACTAAGCTTTGATCTAATGGAAACAATTCCTAATATGTCTAGTTTGCGCACCCAGTATATACATGTATACGTGAAAGATTTATCAAATAATAACAGTGATACTAGTTATCAGGATCTAGGGTTATTTACTCACATTGAGCAACCGAATAAGAAGTTTTTGAAAGCTCACTTGTTAGATCCCAATGGTCATGTTTATAAAGCTATTAACTTTGAATATTTTTTAAGTGATGAAATAAAAAACTATAACGATCCAGCATATGATGAAGCAATGTTTGAACAGATTTTAGAGATTAAAGGAAATAAAGATCACAGTAAATTGATTCGTATGCTAGAAGATGTAAATAATCTTGGTATACCTATTGAAGAAACAATTGCGAAACATTTTGATGAAGAAAATTTTTTAACTTGGACAGCCTTAAATATTTTAATAGATAACGTTGATACAATGTCACAGAACTTTTATCTGTATTCTCCACTTAACTCTGAAATATGGTATCTACTTCCGTGGGATTATGATTATTCTTTCCATAGAGCACGAAATCGGCATCCATTTCAACATGGGATTAGTACTTACTGGGGAAATGTTATACACTCTCGTTACTTTAGAAGTGAGAAGAATGTGGAAAAACTTCTGAAAAAAGTCGAAGAGTTGGAGGATTATGTGAATCAAGAAACCATAGCAAAACAAATTGATAAATACCGTGATATTGTTGAGCCATTTTTACACCGTATGCCGGATAAAAACTATTTGCCTAAACATGTATCCGAATTTGATGCGGAACTAAATAAGATGATTGAAACACCAAAGCTAAGTAAGGAACTATTAATGAAAGATATAGAGAGACCGAAGCCTTTTTATGTTAATGATGTTGAAGTAGAAGATGGAAAGCTCAAATTTTCGTGGGGGATTTCATTTGATATTCAAGATGATAAACTTCGTTATCAATTAACTATTGCAAAGGATGCTGCAATGAATAATGTCCTTTTTAGTGAGAATGATTTAGCAAAGGCATACCATACTTCCGAAATGTTGCCCAAAGGTATTTATTATATGAAAGTAACTGTGAAAGATGAAAAAGGGAACGAGCAATATGCATTTGATTATATCGAAGATAAAGAAAATACATTGTACTATTTCGGTACTAAGCAATTTGAGGTGAAGTAAAATGGAATTTCGAGGTCGTAAACTACGGACGGAACAAAAATTTTACTTGCATTTACATGATTATCTGACCTTGAAAAATAAAGTTACAATGGCATTAGCGATGGATCGTCATTCGATTAATTCTGATGGCTACAATATTCGAAGTCTTTATTTTGATGACCCTAAACGAAGTGCATTGGATGAAAAAAACGATGGAGTATTTAAACGAGATAAGTATCGAATTCGGATATATAACGGTGAAGATAAAACGATTAAATTGGAAAGAAAAAGTAAGTTTGGTGATTTTGTATGTAAAGAGTCGGCACCACTAACTAGACAACAATATGAGTGGATTAGGTTAGGGGAATACGGCTTTCTATATAATAGTAAAGAAAATTTATTACGCGAGTTTCATGTAGCGTTAGTGAGTTATATGTTCAGACCAATAGTCATAGTTGATTACTGGAGGGAAGCATATATCTATGAATTTGGGAATGTAAGGATAACTTTCGATAAAAAATTGTCAGCTGGTATTAACACGATTAATTTATTTGATCCCAATCTTGTATTAGAAGAAACAATACCAACAGAACAGACGATAATGGAAGTCAAGTACGATTCATTTTTACCCGATCATGTAAGAAAAATTGTTCAGCCTAAAAGTCAAATACGATCATCCATTTCAAAATACGTCATTTGTCGAGAACGATCTATTCTTCATTATAAGGAATAATATACAGTGGAGGAATTACAATGAGTTTTCAAGATATTATTAAATCAAGTGTCTTAAGACTAGAAACATTTAAATCTATATCTTTAGTAGACACAGTGCTCGGGCTATTATTCTCATTTTTAATCGGTATGTTCATTTATTGGATTTATAAAAAATCATTTCGAGGCGTTGTCTATAGTTACAATTATAACGTGTCATTTGTCTTAATGTCGATGATAACAGCACTTGTTATTATGACAATTAGCACTAATATTGTATTGTCATTGGGTATGGTTGGTGCGCTTAGTATTGTTCGTTTTAGGACAGCTGTGAAAGATCCATTAGATATAGTCTATATGTTCTGGGCGTTGTCAGCAGGTATTGCCTGCGGTGCTAAGGCATATCCACTAGCACTCGGTGGTTCTCTAATTATTGGGCTAGTAATATTATGGCTTTCCAAAAGAAAAATTCGAGAACAATCTTACTTGTTAATTGTGAGACATACAGAAGAAGCCATCAATGAATTGAGAGTAGAATTAAATAAATTAGCATCTAAATTAAAATCGAAAACAGTTCGTAAAGGATTTACAGAATTGACGGTTGAAATTTCTTTAGTTGATGATAATACATCATTTGTACAACGCATTAGTGAAATTGAAGGAGTTAATGATGTTTCGCTTGTGAATTACAATGGTGATTATGCTCAATAACTAGAGTAATCGGCGAGAATTAGAAGGTGAGTAAATGAAAAGCTCGAAAAAAATTGTGTTAATGTCACTATTTATTGTTATCGTTGTACTTGCTATATTAGGTTTTAATGGTGTCTTTGAAAAAGAACGACCTAACCCAACAACTAATAATCTAGAACATAACGAACAACCATCCAAAAATAAATTAATTATCAAGGAAGAATTACCAAGCGACGAATCTCCAAAGGGAAACTCTACAATTCCTCATGCTGTTGTTACAACATTTAAAGGTGATCCTAGTACAAGCAGGTCCTTTACTTGGCATACATTTCAACGGCAAGATCGAGCTGTTATTCAATTAATTGAGGGCGAGAATTTAGCAGATTTTCGAAATCAGACAAATATTAGTACGTTTGAAGGTGAAGTTTCAGAATTAACATTGGAAAATAATATTACGAAGGCTGTTTATAAAGTGCAAGCAACTAGTTTACAACCTAACACTATGTACACATATCGTGTCGGTGATGGTGAAGAAGAAAATTGGAGTGAGTTCCATACATTCATAACGGCAGCAGCAGATGTTGATTCCTTCACTTTCATTAATGTTACTGATTCACAAGGAATAACGGAGTATGATTTTGATCAATGGCAGCAAACATTACAAGTCGCTTTTGAATCGTTTCCGGAATCAGCGTTCATTGTGCATAATGGGGACTTAACGGAACATCCTGAAGAGGATACTTCTTGGAATTACTTGTTGGAAAAGGCTAAACCATGGATTACAACCTATCCGATAATGCCGGTCACTGGAAATCATGAATTGGTAAAAAAATCAGCGGATGCTTTTATTTCACATTTTAATCTTCCGATAAATGGTGCGGCTGGGGTTGTAGAAGGCACAAACTATTCCTTTGACTATGGTCCTGTTCACTTTGTTATGTTGAACACAGAGTCAAAAATTAAAGATCAAGCAGAGTGGTTACAAGATAATTTGGCAGCTAATGAACAGCCATGGACTATAGTAGCCATTCATCGACCTGCATTTGGAGGAAATCAAGATAAAAAAGTTGTTAAACATCTTGTTCCAATTTTTGATCAGTTTAATGTTGATCTTGTATTACAAGGACATAACCATGAATATTCTAGGTCATATCCATTAAAAGGGAATGAGGTTGTTGGAAACAATGAAAGAGGAACCGTATACGTAACTACCAACTCATCAGGGACAAAGTTTAACGAAAAAAAAGCGAGTCAGTTTTATCATCAAGTCCATTTTCAAAATTATAAACCTATGTTTGCAGCGCTTCAAATTAATCAAAACAAATTGATATATGAAGCTTATTCTATAGACGGTAAAAAGTTAGATGAATTTACATTAGAACGCAATAATAATCCTTATTCTGAGAAATAAACTATTATTTAATTTGTTTCATAAAACAAATCATGTGCAGAGATGTTCTTCTACAGCAACATCTCTGCAAAACGAAAAATCCCCTCTGCAATCGCTTGTTCTTCTACTTTAGCAAATCCTAAAACCCATCCTTTTCGATTGCTATCCAAGCAATAGTTGCTTAATGGATAAACTCGAATGCCATGATCTAGTGCCTGTTTCGTTATATTAGTCTCATCAAATGACGGATCAGTTTCTAACAACATGTGCAATCCCGTTTCGACCCCGCTTAAGGTGAATTTTCCCTGCAATCCGGAGGCAATAATTGCTTTCGTCATCGCTTCATGTCTTCGGCGATATATATTGCGCACCCGTCTCATATGCCGCATAAAGTGACCATGATCCATAAAGTGAGCAAGTGTAATTTGTTCCATAATTGGAAGATGGCGATACGTTAATTGCTGCAATTTAGCAAGTTGTCGTACTGCATCCTTTGATCCAATAATGGCGGATATACGGATAGCTGGCGCGATCATTTTGGAAAAACTCATCATATACAATGTGTTTTGAGGATTTTGGCTAAAAAGTGTTGGGAGTGGGGCACCACGATAGCGAAATTCACTATCGTAATCGTCCTCGACAATCCAAAAACGCTCTTTTGCAGCTAGATGTAACAATTGTTGCCTACGTGGTTCAGACATAATGACCCCAACGGCACATTGATGGGAAGGTGTAACAAACACCAGTTTGGACTTGGGATGAATGTCATGAACATCAAGCCCATATTCATCCACTTTAACAGGATGGACATGCATTTTTCGATATTTCATTGCCATCCAAGCAGCAGGAAACCCCGGATCTTCTACAGAAACAACATCTCCTTCGTTCAAAAGCGCTTGTGCAATTAAATCAAGTCCATGCTGTGCCCCGGATGTTAATAATATTTGATCAACATGAACATGAACACCTCGTTCCAAAGACAAATAACGTTGAATTTGTTCACGTAGTGGTAAAAATCCGTAAGCATCGCCATATGCCCAATCGCTAACGTTCATTCTTTTTGAAGCTTGTAAAAAGGAATTTCGCCAAAGTTTCTGAAATTGTTCGTCTACATATGGCTCATGAGGAGTGAAATTAATTTCTAGCAATTGTTTTTTTGTTTCACCGAACCAATCCTGCAACTGATCAGTCGTATTATCTAACAAAGGTAATGGAGGGGGAAGCAAGTTTTCTGCTACTATCTCCTCAGTCGGACGTTCAATAAATGTCCACTCACTCACTCTCGTACCACCACGCCTAGAAGTAACCGTATACCCTCGACTATGTAATTCTTCATAAACCGTTTGTATAGTAGAGCGTGAAACGCCAATTAAAAGGGCAAGCTCTCTAGTTGGCAGGAGCAGCTCCCCGGGGGGCCAGTTTCCAGTTGTAATATTATGAATGGCTTGATCAAGCAATTGCTGCCAAATCGGACGTTTATCTTCACGATTAAATGTTAACATATGTTGTGCTCCTACATTTATTATTGTAATGTTTGATAGAGAAACAAGAAATTCATTCTATTGTAGTTATACTAGCATGATTAGTTATTGTAGCACAATAATAGCAGCCAGACTTCGATGTCACGAAGTACATATACAATAACACTGATAAATCATCCCAAATATCTGTTTTTTAGGTTACCGGTTATGAAGAGGGTAGCTATAATGAGTGAACAGTAAGCCAAGTAGTAAATAATAGCGCAGTAATTATACGATGGAGGAGATTGATTTGGGGAAATTTGCAAAGGTTTTCAGTATTTTAGTTAAGGAATAAATTCCATAAGTGATGGATTATCAGTAGTAAAGTAGGATAATCCATCACAACATATTAACTGTAAGTAAGAAAAGTAGCGCAGTATTCACACTCTTTGTATTCTTCTTTATATAGTACAGTGCTTGCTCCGCAATTGGGACAACTGAAACTTTTCGGGCTAACCTTCTTTTTACTTGCTGGAGGGGAAGTGGCCACTTGTTGCTTTGGTTCTTGCTCTTGCTGCTGTGGTGGAATTACTTCTCTTTGGTCTGTTAGTACAATTCTTCCTGTTTGTTCAACGATATGTAGATTTTGTAGTTGTCCACATGCCATTAAATAGTAAAAATCATTTTTAATAAACTCTGGTCTCAGATTCATGACACTTGCAATGGCATGAAGGGAATCTAATCTATTGACATATAGTAACGTTTTATAATGCTCACTCCGGACGAAAATTTGGTCAATTTTTTTTCTTGATTTAATTTGAAAAAAGCCTGCAATGATAAGACAAAATATGAAAACGGGAGTAAAAGCTGTTGTATCCGTATTATCAGACGAAGGAGCAAATTTCAAAAGAACAAAAAATGCAGCCAAGATCAGAAAGAGATTTCTAAAAATCGCATAGTCTTTCGAGCGCAAATAGGAATAATCTTTATGCCCTATAAAGCGAATAATTAATAAAATTAGTCCAGCAGGAAAGAAGACAATCATCAAAAATAAAATTAATCCAGCATGAAAAATTGGTTTTCTTAGTGTATTCATCAGGTACTCTCCTTAGACATTTGAAAATGTAGTGTTACATTCAGTTTAGCAAATTACTATTTCCAATACCATCCTTTTTGCAATTTTACTTTCCATTTGTAGATAATTATTTCACCATTTCCAGCCGTTAAAATGATAATATTGGACATTATGGCAGGATACATGTGTATAAGTCAGGATATAGCACTAAAAGTACTCTCCGTCAGTTCTCCTCCATGAATACCCCTGTATACCGCACGATCTGCTAGGATTAGAGCTTTGCTATTAGAAACACTTGTGCGTATAGTTAAGGATGTAACTAAAACAGGAGGGTACTTATGCTCAAATTTGAAAACGTAAGCAAAGTGTATAACAATGGATTTCAAGCGGTAAAGTCGGTAAATCTTGAAATTCTGAAAGGGGAATTTGTCGTTTTAATTGGGCCGAGTGGATCAGGGAAAACGACCACAATGAAAATGATCAATCGGCTGGCTCCTCATACGAGTGGCACCATATTTGTGGACGGTAAAGATATTCGTTCCTTAAATTTGGTAGAGCTACGCAGAAATATAGGCTATGTGATTCAGCAGGCTGGATTATTTCCCCACTACACGATAGAGAAAAATATTGCCGTAGTTCCCAAATTGAAAGGCTGGAACGCAAGTAAGGTGAAACAGCGTGTGCATGAGTTGCTCAAGCTAGTTGGTCTTGATCCAGAAGTGTATGCTAATCGATATCCGAAACAATTATCAGGTGGTCAGCAGCAAAGAGTCGGCGTTGCCAGAGCATTGGCAGCGGATCCGGACATTATATTAATGGATGAGCCGTTTGGTGCGCTTGATCCAATTACTAGAGAACAATTACAAGCAGAATTAATTAAGTTGCAACGGAAGCTTAAAAAGACAATCGTATTTGTAACGCATGATATGGACGAAGCGTTAAAGTTGGGCGATCGGATCGCCATTATGAAAGATGGAGAGTTGCTTCAATTTGATACGCCAGAAAAATTGTTACACGAACCAGCACATGGTTTTGTAGAAGAATTTATAGGAAAACATCGGATGATTCAAAACCCCGAATTAATGCCAATAACAGATGTATTAACAGATAAAACCTACACATCACATCCTGAACGCTCACCCGAAAGAGCTCTCGCTTATATGCGTAAACATAAAATTAATTCCTTAGTTATTGTTGATGAAAACGAAGCATTCATCGGTATGATATCTGCTTACGATCTAATTGCTAAAATTGGAAAAGTAAGTACGATCGAAGAAATAGTATTGTCTGATCATGTTTATTTGCGCGAGGATGCAACAGCAAAAGATGCTATTGCTACAATGCCAGAAGCATCATTAGGTATTATTCCGGTTCTTGATTCCGAAGATAAAGTGCTTGGCTTAGTGACACGCGGAACGTTACTTACAGCATTGTCTAGCCAGTGGGTGGAAACGGAGGAAAAAGCTTAATGAAAGATCTATCATTGTGGAAACAGTTAACAGAGCAATTTAAAATGCGGTGGGAAGATTTGTTATCATCGACATTTACTCATATAGAACTTGTTTTAATATCGATGGTACTAGCTATTGTTGTAGCTGTCCCATTAGGTATATTAATCACTAGAGTTCGATCTTTAGCAACGCCCGTTATAAGTGGTGCTGGTATATTGCAAACGATACCTAGTTTAGCCATGTTAGGATTTATGATCCCATTATTTGGAATAGGAACTAAAACAGCGGTAGCAGCTTTGTTTTTATATTCGTTACTACCAATTATTCGTAATACGTACACAGGAATAAAAGATGTTGATCCAGCAGTTACCGAAGCTGCACGTGGGCTTGGTATGACAAGTTGGCAAATATTATTTAAAGTGGAACTACCATTATCCGCATCTGTCATCATGGCGGGTGTTCGTACGGCAGCCGTTATTAACGTTGGTACTGCAACACTAGCAGCATTTATCGGTGGTGGCGGACTGGGGGAATTTATATTTTTAGGAATAACACGGAATATTGATGCGCTTATATTGCTTGGGGCGATACCAGCAGCATTGTTAGCTATTATTCTTGAATTTTCTTTAGCTAAATTAGAGCGGGTTACTACACCAAAAGGTTTAAAATAAATGTTCAGAGGGAGTTTTATCAATGTTTACGAGGTCTGGAAAGTTTGTAATGGTTACTATTTTACTACTAATGACGTTGACACTAGCAGCATGCTCAGCCAAAGGTGATACGATTACGTTGGGCTCAAGAAATAATACAGAGAGTATTATTTTATCGCATATTATGGGGCAACTCATCGAGGATAAAACGGATCTAAAAGTGAAAATGAAAGAAAACTTGGGCGGTTCTAACATATTGTGGTCTGGTTTATTGCAAGGTGAAATTGATTTAATTCCAGATTATACAGGAACGATTGTAGCGAATTATTATCAACAAGAACCTGGAACGGCAGAAGAAACGTTAGAGAAGACGAAACAATTAATAGCGAATGATGGACTAACGGCATTTAATGCTTTTGGCTTTAATAATACGTATACGTTGTCTATTGATGAGAAATTTGCAGAAGAAAATAATATTGTTACTTTTAGTGATTTTGCAGCAATTTCGGATGAATATACATTGGGTTGTGTATTTGAATTTATTGATCGACCAGATGGATTGCCAGGATTTCAAAAAGAGTATGGCATTAAATTTAAAGAAGTAAAAGGGATGGATCATGGGATGATGTATCGTTCTTATGGTGAAAAAGAGATAAATGTTATTAACTCTTACACGACAGATGGGCAGTTGCAAGTGTACGATGTTCGTGTATTAGAAGATGATAAGTCGTTCTTTCCACCCTATCATGCAGTACCTGTCATTCGTCAAGATACATTAGCAAAATATCCGGAGTTATCGGAAGTATTGGCTGTATTAGAAAATAAAATTGATGAAGAAGCGATGCAAATAATGAATGGTAAAGTAGATAATGATGGTCTACGTGCGAAAACGGTAGCGAAAGAGTTTTTAGAGCAAGCAGGGCTACTTAACTAACGATAGTATATAAATGAGAGCTGTCCATACATTCGGCGAAAGCTGGTGATATGGACAGCTTTTTGTTATTGATGTATAATTATGTAAATTATAGTCAGGTTGGGTTAAAAGTTTGTGGAGGGGGATAACATGGATAAAAAAAGAAAGGTAGCTATTATTTCTACCATTGTGCTTTTAGGAGCGTTAACTGTATCGATTTCTATCTACGCCAATGATTTTCTTGTATCTAAAACATCGGAAAAACCAAATGCAGTAACTGCTATAGATCAACAGCATTCAGAAGTATTAGCTCAAGTAGGTGACGTGGCTATTACGAAGCACGATGTTTTAAAATTTAAAGCGTATCAACAGCTTCAAATAGCGTCTCAGGCGAGTAACAGCGATGTAAATGAATCATTAAGTGAGGAGTTTCTTTTAGAATATTTAATTAAAGAGGAATTGTTTTTACAGTTAGCAACGGAGAGAAGTGTCGATGCAACGATAGAGGAAGGGATAAAGCTTGCAGCAGAAAACAAGCAAATATTGCAATCTCAACCGCAACAAATAATGGATATCCACAATAAGCTAATAGAAGCTATGGAAGTTACGGAAGAACAGTACTGGAATGAGATTGCTCCTAGTGAATATAGAAAGATAATATCTATTCAAAATTTAACGCAACTATTGGTTGAAGATGGAACGATTCAATATGATTGGCAAAATAGCGACAGTTTGGGCGGAGCTTTGAACGACTTTAAAAATAGTTTATACGAAAAGTATCAGTCACATTAGCTGTCAAAAATCACCTTATATATAATGAAGGAATATTACACAAAACTTCTCTGTTGTTGTACAACAACAGAGAAGTTTTGTGTTTAGTATAGTTTGAAATGATGTCGTTATGTCGTCTTGGTCACTAACTGTTCCACTATAATACTATTAATAGCGTTTATATAAGCGTAGGCACTTGCTTTTAAAATATCTGTATCAGACGCTTTGGCAATGTACATATTACCGTTGTATTCTACTTGGATCTTCACTTTTCCGAGTGCTTCTTTTCCACGTGACACGCTGCGAATATCATATTGTTTCAATTGAATATCCAGTTTGCAAACTTCGGTCATGGCAGAGTACAATGCATCGATAGGACCTGAGCCGACGGCGCTGCCAGTAAAAATGTCTTCCCCTCGTTGTAGTTTTACGTTAGCAGATGGGAATTCAGAGTTGATAATAACTTGTAGGTCGATAAGTTTAAAAAACTGATCGCTGTAGCTATTAAATTGCTCATTATGTTTACTGCGTTGTTTGTAGAAGTTTTCTACAATGACATACAAGTCATGGTCGTATACTTCTTTTTTTGTATCAGCCAGTGTAAGGAATTCAGCAAAGATAACTTCAAATTCTTCATCCGTAAATTGATTCATTCCTAGTTTGGCAAACATCGTTTTCACGGCGTGTCTACCAGAGCGGGCAGTAAGTACTAGCTCCATATCATCTAGCCCAATATCGGCAGGATTAATAATTTCGTACGTTTCCCGTGCTTTTATTAATCCATCTTGGTGAATACCGGAAGAGTGGGCAAAGGCATTTTCGCCAGTAATAGCTTTGTTGACCTGTACATCAAGTCCCATAAATCCACTTACCATACGGGAAGTATTCATTATTTCGGTAGTAACAATATCTGTATGCGCGCCGTATACTTCTGGTCGTGTTTTGAGCGCCATAACTACTTCCTCCAGTGCAGCATTACCCGCTCGTTCGCCAATACCATTAACGGTACATTCCACTTTGTCAGCACCATTTTTAATAGCCGCCAATGTATTAGCAGTAGCCATGCCGAGGTCATTGTGACAATGAACACTTAGCAATACTTGATCATTCAAGTTTTTCAAGCGGTCGTTAATTTTATAGATCATAGATCCAAATTGTTCTGGTTCAGCGAATCCGACGGTATCCGGTACATTAATCATCGTTGCTCCAGCTTTAACCATCGCTTCAATCGTAGACCACAAATATTCGAAGTCTGCTCGTGAAGCATCTTCTGTGGAGTACTGTACTTCAGGTAGTAGCGTTTTCGCATAGCGAACAGCTTCCACACCAAGGTCGAGTACTTGTTGTTTTGATTTGCCAAACTTTTTCTCAACATGAACGTTAGATGTTCCTAGCACGATATGAATTAAAGGGTTTTGAGCATGTCGCACACTTTCATAAACTGCATCAATATCACCTTTTACTGCGCGAGCTAGTGCTGTAATCATGATGTTACTGTTTTGACCGATTTGTTTGGCAATTTCTTGTACCGCATTAAAATCACCAGCAGAAGAAGAAGGGAAACCAGCTTCGATAATATCGACCTGTAGTTTCTTTAGTTGCTTAGCAACCTCTAATTTTTCATATAGATTAAGTTTAGCCCCTGGAACTTGCTCACCATCTCTTAATGTTGTATCAAACACCCATATTTTTCTTGACATCGTAAACACTCCTTCAAGGTTAGTAGTAAATATAAAACAAAAAAGCCCCGTCTCTACATAGCTATATTGCTACATAGAGACGAGGCGTTGCTCGCGGTACCACTCTAATTGGTTTAGTAAAATAAAAATAAACCCACTCTAATTCGATGGCTATCACCATCTATCCATATAACGGTAGAATACCGACATCCCCTACAAATACTTCGTTCAGGGAGTAGCTCTTGGACGAGTTCAAAGGCAATAACTATCGGTTTGCACCAACCACCGACTCTCTAAAAGTTTAAAAACCTTCTACTATTTCCAATCATTGCTTACTTCATATTTAATTAAGAGCAATACTATATTACTTAAATTGAATTGTCAAGTGTTAATTTTTTGATATGTTATTGTATCGTGATAATGTCACTATGGGACAGGAGAATATTACATTGACTAGAGCCAAATTCCAAACTAGCTTCCTTATGGAAAGGAATGCCGGGTTGTACTTCGCCTACGCACATAGTGTTAATGATTATTTCATGTCGTAACTAGGTAATATGCAAAATCAATGAATGGAACAGTAAGCTTGTACGTTTTATCGTACAAAGTGGCATTCCGATCAGCGAAAATGCGAATGTTTGTACGTTTTATCGTACAAAACCCTTACGCTCAACTTACTTTCGGGGTCACTTTATATGATTTTTCGTATAAACTTGATCTCCTCCAGTACTTATTTGAATGTTTGTACGTTTTTTAGTATAAAATCCTACTATCCCCCCGCTAATCCAATTTTAGTTTCAGGAGGAGAAGTGTTCAATGTAAATAATCCATAACTTTTTACTGTCGTTCCTTCCGCCATACGGTTGGTGTACGTCCTTTTATCCGTCGAAAAACAGTAGCAAAGTGTTGGCTTGTCACAAAACCTAAATCGTGTGCAATTGTAGTTATGGAATCATCAGTTTCGATTAAACGTTTACATGCTTGTTCTATTCGTAGATGTTCTATATAGACTTTAGGCGTTAGTCCAGTTATTTCTTTAAACAGTTTATAAAATTGAGTTATTCCCAAATTAGCCTCGTCTGCTAGTTGTTTGATTAACGGTTGTTGTTCTAAGCGATCAATAATAAACGCAGCATTTGAAAATTCAAAACGTTGCAACGGATGCTCCATATTCACTGGTATAGATTTCTGTTTCATATTATTCCCCTTGTTTCTATTTTTTCAGTGCAAACATGTAGACGTAACCGTTCTCAATTAACTATACATTAAATCTAGAGTAATTTATATCATATGTTGGAGGCGAAAATAATGGAGAAAAATATTGCTAAACTAACGACAGCCGATTTGCAATTTTATGAGGAGAAAGGTTACTGGATTAGTCCAAAACTGTTAGATGATGAGCAAATTGCTCGATTGCGCCATGCACATGAGCGAGTGTGGGCTGGTGATTATGATGGAGATGGCTATGCGATGTATGGTCATATATCAGTGCCTAGCGATCCACATCAAATTCGTAAGCTGGATAATGCATGGTGGATCAATGATGAAGTGCGAGATGTCGTTACCGATCCAATCATTGGGGAGATGGCAGCTTATTTAATGCAAACCAATGAAGTTCGTTTATGGCATGATCAATTGATTTATAAGCCGAGTGCTGGTAGTACGAATACACAAGCAGGTAACGTTGGATGGCATCAAGATTATGGTTATTGGCAAGCGTCTAGTAATCCGAATATGATCACCGTATGGATTGCACTACAAGATACAGATTTGAAGAATGGTGGAATGATGAGCGTAAATGGTTCACATAAATGGGGACTTATTCCTGATAGTGATACGTTTTTCGACCAAGATATGAATAAGTTGAAAGAGAAATATACAGCGGATAGTCGAGAGTGGGTAGAAGAACCATGTATATTGCCAGCAGGTCATGCTAGTTTTCATCATTCGTTAACATTTCATGGATCAGGGCAAAACGTAACGAACGAACCACGTTTATCGGTTGTTGCACACTTAATGCCTTACGATACATTCTATCGTCCTGGTGTACAATTTCATCACAACGTTACATTGCTTGGAGCTCGTCCAGAAGCTGGTCAACGTTTTGCTAACGATAATTTTCCGATATTATATTCCAAATAAATGGATAGCAAGTGTCAGAAGACGTAAGTTTGTGTACGAAATAAGTATACAAACTTACGTCTTCTTTGCATGCGAATTACTATCGGTGATAAAATAAACTAATTAAAGATATATTTTTTCAATAATCTGTTTCACACCTAAGCAAAAAGGATTCCCTTGGGAGATGATGCAGATGTTCATGGATAAAAAAATAGCCGATGAGTATGATAGATACTGAAAAGTTTATTGCGGAGTGAAAGGAAATGGAGCATTATGACAGAAGCGAAACGGTTGACAGAGAAAGAAAAAATGTTGCAAGGGATGATTTATGATGCGAATAATGATCAACAGCTTATGGAGGAAAGATTAGCTGCCAAAACGTTGTGTTATCAATATAATCATTTAGCACCGGCAGAAACGGTTGAGCGAAAAGCTTTAATTCAACAGTTGTTTAAACAGACAGGGGAGAGTTTTTGGATAGAGCCTTCTTTTTACTGCGATTATGGCTATAACATTACGATAGGCGAAAATTTTTATGCTAATCACAATCTTGTTGTTTTAGACGGCGGTGCAGTAACGTTCGGTGACAATGTATTTATAGCGCCAAACTGTGGTTTTTATACGGCTGGTCATCCGCTAGATGTTATGCAACGTAATGCTGGGTTAGAGTATGGTTATCCGATTACTGTTGGTAATAATGTCTGGATCGGTGGTAACGTATGTGTAATGCCTGGTGTTACGATTGGAGATAATACAGTAATTGGTGCAGGGAGTGTTGTCACAAAAGATATTCCTGCTGGTGTAGTAGCAGTTGGGAATCCATGTCGCGTCTTACGAGAAATTACAGAGCAAGATAAAGTACAATATAGTACAACTTAAAGCTTAGTTAATTAGCTGCAGCTAGTCATTGATTTGTTGAATGATTGGTTAGCAGTTTTTTTGTATGCCCATTTCTAAATATAAGTGCAAAACACCTACATAAATGATGCATTAGCCTATTCATATTATGAAATAAAAACATATAGTAAACATGCGTTTTAGTTTTTTGGTATTAGCAATGACCAAGAAATAAAAGAAAGGAGATGTATTTTAGTAAGCGCTTGCAATTTGTTAGGAAAAGTAACTTAGCAGGTAACCATTTTTTATTTTTTGGGAGGGGGCAAATGAAAATTTCAATCCAACATGTTCGAGTTATTCTGTTTGTTACGTTGCTACTAGTAGTGGCGGCATGCTCTAAGCAGACGGATGGGCAACTGGTGAAAGAGCTACCTGCAAAAACAAATAAACAAGAAGAAGTAATAGTAGAGGAGGCTAGTCCATCGTCATTTTCTGAACCAGAGGGTGAGTTGACATGGTTTGGATTGATGCCAGATAGCCAATTCGAAGAACGTTTTGGTCAAGTGTTGAGAGAGCAGTTTCCTAAATTAAAAATTAACTATTTGAGTGAAACAAACGGCTTGAGTATTGAACAGGTGCTTGCTTCCGGAACGGAAGTAGATATGTTTTTTGCAACAGCTGGAGGTTTGCATACTGCATTCGCTCCAAGTAATTTATCTATGGATATGACAGCATTAATAGAAAAGCATCAAGTTCCTATTGACGCGATAGAACCTGCCTATTTGGAACAAGTGACGATTGAAGAAAAAATTCATATGCTCCCTGTAAGTGAAAGTAAATTTGTTATGTATTACAACAAAGATTTGTTTGATCGCTTTGGAGTAAATTATCCTCGTGATGGGATGACATGGGACGAAACATTACAATTAGCTAAACAGCTCACTCGTAACGAAGGTGGAAAGCAGTATATTGGTCTTTGGATGTCACCAAAACATTATATGCGAGTTGCACAAAATTCAGCAAGCTTTGTTGATCCTGTAACGAATAAGGCAACGGTTAATAATGAACAATGGAAGTTTGTTTTTGATCAAATCTTTTATAACTTTTCCCGTGATCCTGGGATGCAAGAACGTGCTCGACAAAGCTGGCTTGGACATGGCGACTTCAATAAAGATTTTGTAATAGCGATGTACGTGTACAGTTCAGGTTGGATGAATACTCACGAAAGTTCGTTGGCAATGAATTGGGATATTGCATCGGTTCCAGTGTTTCCAGAGCATCCTGATCTAAATACACAGCCATATGCGAACTATGTGGGTATTACTGCGACATCCAAACAGAAGGATACTGCTATGCAAATTGTAAAATATATTGTTTCTGAACCATATCAAACGTTGATGTCAAAGCGAGGAATGATTACTCCGTTATTAACGCAGTCGGTTCGAGATGCCGCATTTGCAGATTATCCGTTTGCAGATAAAAATATTCAAGCGCTTTATTTTGGAAAACCAGCAGCGGGTAGAGTTATGACCCAGTTTGACGAAATTGTAATTGAAGATGCTCTAGCTAATGATGTCATTATGGAAATAGTGAAAGGGCAAATGGACGTGAATACAGCATTACGCCGTGCCGAAGAAACAGCCAACAAACTAATTCAAGAGCAACTTTCCCAGCAATAAAAAAATGAGGGGGTTCTATTAATGAGAAAATCTTTTGTTGTCATGCTATTTTTTTCCTTGTTGTTGCTATTAGCAGCATGTAGCGATAGTAGCTCCGATAATAACAATAACGTGTCATCTTCTAATTCTATACAGTCGTCTAACACTAATCAGCAGCAAGAAGTAGATCAAGCGGAGGAAAAACAACAGGAGCAAGTAGTACTTCCCGAACCAGAAGGTGAATTAACATGGTTTGGCTTTGCGGGGGAACAACATTTTGAGGACTTTTTTGCCCAGTATTTACGAGAGAAATTTCCAAAACTAAAAATAAACTATATTGCGCAAACGAATGAGCAACGAATTGAACAAGTGTTAGCTTCTGGAACGGCTGTTGATTTATATTTTTCATCGGCAGGAGAATTGTTTGAGGATTTCATCCCAGCTAATATGGCACAAGATTTGACTCCGTACATTAAGCAATATGGCATTAATCTGGATACTATAGATGATGCTTATTTGGAGCAAGTATCGATAGATGAAAAGTTATATTTGCTGCCCGTAAGTGAAAATAAATTTGTTATGTACTATAATAAAGACATTTTTGATCGGTTTGGCGTAGATTACCCACGAGATGGAATGACTTGGGGCGAAGCACTTGAATTATCCAAAAAAATTACTCGAAATGAAGGTGGCAAACAGTATGTAGGACTATGGTTATCACCGAAACATTATATGCGTGCTGCCCAGAATTCTGCTACTTTTATCGATCGTGATACAAACAAAGCTACTGTAAATAATGACGATTGGAAACTTATTTTCGAGAAAATATTTTCTGATTTTACGCGTGATCCAGGTGTCCAACAAAAAGCTCGTGATCGCTGGTTAGCGCATAATGATTTCAATAAAGACTTTGTAGTTGGAATGTATGTGTATACGTCTGGCTGGTTGAATACTCATGAAGAATCATTGGCGATGAATTGGGATATTGCTGCTATTCCGCAATTGGAGGAGTACCCTGGTTTAACGGCACAGCCGAATGCTACTTATGTTGGCATCTCTGCCAATTCTGCGAAACAAGAAATCGCTATGCAAGTGGTTAGTTATTTATTATCTGAAGAGTATCAAATAGAAGTATCGAAACGTGGTGCGATCACACCACTTTCCACACCGGCGGTTCGTGATGCAGCTTTTGCTGACTTCCCATTTACCGATAAAAACATTCCAGCTCTATTTTATGGGCAGCTTGCCCCTGGACGTGCCATTACAGAATATGATGAAATAGTTATAGAAGAAGCGTTTGCTAAAGATATTATCGTCGAAATTGTACGAGGTAACATGGACGTGAATTCCGCTTTGCGTTATGCAGAAGATAAAGCAAATAAATTAATTGAAGAACGATTGGCTAGCGAATAAATAAGGAATAGAGCACCAAAGATTGTTCCGATAATGTTCATTCTCTACTTGTCTGCCCTCTCTAAAACTGTGCTAAAATTAACACTAGTGAATTTATATTTACAATGATAAAAATCATAGCATCAGAGAGGGTGGAATATAGTAGATGTTGCAGAAACCTATTACTTTATTAAGAATAACCGGATTTTTTGATGGAATGTCCTTATTAATATTACTTGCTATTGCGATGCCTTTGAAGTACGCCGGTGGGGTGGATATTGCGGTAACTATTGCTGGAAGTATACATGGTGTCATTTTTATGGCTTATGTACTGGCTATTGCGTATGCGGCACTTCGGGTAAAATGGAATATAAAATGGTCACTTGCCGGTTTAGTAGTAGCGGTTATTCCGTTCGGTAATTTTGTATATGATCGCAAATTAAAAGTAGCAGAAGCTACTTATGGAATGAAATAGAAATGATATAGCCATGTTAGGCAATACTATGTAACAGTGAAAGGGGCGAATATAATGAGTGAAAAGCAAGCAACAGTGGTGCATCTGGTTGGGATAACCGGTTTAGTAGCGATGAATATGTCTATGGTGAAGATGCGAATGCCTTTATTCAACAAGTAGCTCATTACATTGCGCCACAATCGAAAGTAGCTGCTTATGCAGAAGGGGAAGGACGTAATGCAGTCTACGTTGCGCAGCAAGGACACCATGTCGTCGCTTATGATTATGCGCCATCTGGATTACGAAAAACAGCAGCACTGGCAGACAAAAAAGGTGTTTCTGTGGGGACGGTGCAAGTGGACTTAGTGACGGATGAACTTCCCGAAGCGCAATATGATGCAGCACTGATGGTATTTGGTCATTTCGCTAAACAACATCAATATCATGTACTGAATAAAATAGTTGCTTCTATTAAACCTGGCGGGTTTCTACTGTTAGAAGTATATGAAGAAGCACAAATCAATTTTGAGACAGGCGGACCCCGAAATATAGATTGGCTGTATAATGCAGAGCAGGTAATGCAATGGAGCAAACAGCATACTACATTGAAACATTTTTTTGTAGGCGAGGTCGACCGGACAGAAGGAATGCTGCACACTGGAAAATGTTCCGTTATTCAAATTGTGTTGGAGAAGTAATTGTACGCATTACGGGAACGATTAACTGTGTGCGTTGACTAAAGGTAGTGTTTCATGAAAATGAACATTGCTTTTTTTATGGCGACTTTTTATGTCTTATAACCTTCGTGAAGTGATTAAAGAAATCTTTCTCAAAGTTACCATATTGCACTTGACAGTAGTAAAAAAAGGCAATATAATCTCTGTAAATGAAAGCGCTATACTTGCTAAGGGCTTTTATTATTCCAATGTTATGAAACGGGTTTCATGAAAAGGGTTACAAGCTAAATTCTTTTATAGTTATTATGGGAGGTGTTCTAACGGCTGTTTGCTTTTCGTTTGTATTGTAAGTAAGAATAGGATTGATATTTCATTCATTACGGAGGGGTATAATTATGAATCGTATGAAAGTAATGTTTTTGCTTCTATTCTGTTTAACTATTGTTGTCGCAGGATGTTCTGGCAATGGTAATGGCGGTAACAGCAATCCAACTAATACGAATAACGGAGAACAGCAAGAAGAACCACCTAAGACGAATAATACTCCAAATAATGTGGAGAAAACTTCTGTAAGCTTTACTTATTGGGGCAGTGATTTTGATAAAGAAAGAATGGAAAAAATTTATGCAGAATTTTCGCAAGTACATCCAGAGATTGAAGTGAAACTAATACAAATACCTAACGACGGCTACGATCAAAAAATGCTTGTGTCTATGGCATCAGCTCAGCCGTACGACATCATTCAATTGGAAGAATCATTTTATAGTTATGCAGCCAAAGGAACGTTGGAAGATTTAACTCCTTTTATGGAACGTGATAATATCGCCAAAGAAGATTATTATGAAGCAGCTATCGAAGCTTACTCTTACGATGACAAAGTGATGGGGATGCCGATGCGTATTGGCTCTATGATTATGTTATATAACAAAAATTTATTTGATAAAAATAATGTAGCCTATCCCGATGATAGTTGGACATGGGATGATTTTTTGGAAGGAGCTATTTAGTAAAACGTTCGGTAGTTGAAACATACCAACTACCGAACGTTTTTTAATCTATTGCGAGCAGTTTGAAATTATTGAATGGTTAAGGGGTAGGTATAGCATCAGCGACAAGCTCCCAGTGCTGATTGTAACCGCCATTGTCATACCACTGAATTGCTTGTCCTCCATCATGAAGTGATGATTCAAATATATCTAGCAGTTTCCCACTATTTCTTGAAATTAATTTGTAGTATCCATCGGTAGCGACAATGAGCCATTGTTGATTGGACCCATGATTGATCGGCCATTGTATGCCCCAAGCTCCGTCATTGTTCGAATTCCCACTAATTTCTAACAACAGACCGCTTGCTGCATTGACAATTTGATGATAACCACGACCAGAATTTTTTAAGTACCAACGCTGATGAGGTTCACCCGCATCACTGTACTGTTGCACAGATGCTCCTGCCGTAGTTTTATCGGAATGACCGATAGATAGTACTTTGCCACTATTTCGATTAACTATTTTATATTGTGTTTGATCATCAAATGTAGGTGGCGCTTTTGTATAATCAACAAAGTCAACAATAAGTGTCGTAACGGAATTACCAGTTGTATTAATTGTTAATGTATCATTTGTTATAGCAATGTTTTGTATTTTTTCCAAATTTTCAGTAGACGAAGTACGGTATATTTCTGCACTATTTTGCGTAGTAAAGTCAGATAAGTCGTAGTTGTAAGTGTGATTGGAGGAGCCGTGATTCGTTTGGACAATAATTAGTTTATTATTCGTTTCATCAATAAAAGATACAGCATCAGGATGATTGATTTGTATTTGTCGTGCACCTGGACGAATAAACTTAGAAAATTGCCCATAAGCGTAATATTTTTTTGTTACTACATATTCTTCAGCATCTAAACCTTCTACCCCTTGCCCTTCAAAATTGGCACTAATTAATCCCCAGTTATAATCTCTACGAATGTTATCTGCCCAGTCTTCTACCGCTTGCCATAGTACCCAAGCTGTAGGCTGTGCTTCTTTTAATTGCGAATTAATCATATGAGCCATATTTAGCGAAGGAGTCATGCCAGTTGGTTCAAAGCCATTTGGAGAGGAGCCAAATGGGTCAGAGCCGCCGCTGCCATCCACTTCTGCTACCCAATAATCTTTGCCAGCAGAATCACTTTTTGCGCCTAACATTCTCATATCTTCAAAACTACCATAATAGCCGTGGGCGTTAATCTGTGCTACTTTGGATTGGGTCAGTTCATCATATTGATTCCAATGACTTAACGTGGATTCAAATTTCGAATTGTTCATTGCTGCTACTTGTGTCGTTAATCCTTTTTGTTTGAGCGATGTGTCAATGCGATTGATGAGGTCTATTTGTGAGGGTACAGTAAAGTAAGCCCCTTCTTGATTGTTAAAAGCATGCCACCATGTATTAATTGGTTCATTAAAAGGTGCTAGTGTTTTAAAGGTAATACCCCAATTGTCTTGGAAGTATTTGACAACAGTCGTTAAATATTCAGCAAAGTCATCAAAGTATTCTGGTTTGAGATTTTCGGAACCTCCATTGAAATTACCAGTGGAAGTGTTAGAGTAGGTCATCCAGTAAGGAGGCGAATTAGAAAAAGCTTCCACGACGAGATCATTGCCGAGTCTTTGTTTCGCTTGATCCAATACCCATCGTTGATTAGCATCTGCGGTCCAATCCCAAACGCCTTCTTGCGGTTGGTAACCGGGAAGGTCTGAACCAATACGGTGCCAGTCTTGATTAGGGCGGTCACCACCAGATATGTTATAGCGCAATACATTAATACCGATACCATCGACAGGGTCAAATAACAAATCAACAAGTTCGGTTCGTGTAGGTTCCGACCAGCCACCAATGACATTGGCAAACCAAATGAGAGATGTTCCAAAACCTTCGAATGGTTGATATTGTATAGACGGATCGACTTTAACAGAAGTAGCAGCATAAGCAGGCTGTGTAGCAACAGGGAGTGAAGTAATAGATAGTAGTACAAGTACTAGAACAGAAGTGCTTAATCTTCTAATAGCAAATTTACGCATTAGATTCATCTCCTTTAAATATAAGGCATTGACAAAAAAATGTAATGGGTTTCATAGTAAAAATAGAAAAAAATGTAGTAATAGTAGGTTAACTCAATATGAAATCGATTTCATTATAATTTAATTGTAAAACTTGTCCGATTAAATGTCAATACTTTAATTATTTAGGGGAACTATATATGTTTATGTAGAATGTTAACTATTTCCTTCGTTTACATTTGAAATGACTTTTCGTATACACAAGTAGGGGAGATAAATTGGGCAAAGGCAAACTCTAAAATAATAGAAGCGGAGTTATGTCCTCACTGCGTGTAGTAATTGGATTGATTTATTTTGGTATCTATAATATAATCGCTTCATCAGTAATTTACTAAGTTAGTAATTTATTAAATTACTGATGAAGTGACTAATCAATGTCGGTGTACGTAAAATAATTTAAAGGTGAGATGAAAAGTGAAAATACCAACAACATTAAAACATAAACCAGTAATAGTTTCTGAAAATTACGATCAGGTCGATGGAAGATTAGCGGGCAAATCGGATGCTAAAGGATTGTCATTGGGTTTGGCTCAATGGAATGATAGAGGGAATGTTGATATTTCTGCAAAAGTATGGCGCTATACCGGGGAGAAATGGTCCAGACAATCGGAGGAATTGCCACTGCATCGGGTACTTGATTTGTCCATTTTATTGTGTAGATCATTAGCTCATTTTCGCGATGCATATCAGCATGAACATTTATACGATGAAACCAACCCGATTCTTGATCGAGTGGGACTACAAGGTGATGCAATGACGGTAGCTGTTTGTACGGATAATGATCATATTAATGAGGACATTAAACTGTTTCATCAAGCATTAAGCGAAGATGACGAACTGATTGGCGAGCGATTGCGCACACTATCTGGCATTTTGAAAGAGATGGGATATTAACAGAGTAGTATAGAACAATGTGGTTAATTCAGTATGGGAGTAGAGATAACAGAAGTGGAAAAGAGGGATTCGGCATTGGAGAAATCGAAGCGGAAACAATTAGTTGAGCAATTCAATGAAATAAAAGTGTATATGGGCGTTGTACAAATTAAAAATAATAGGAACAACAAAATATTTATAAACAGTTATCCTAATTTGAAAAACAAATGGTTTATGTTACAAATGCAATTAAACTCAGGGCTGTTTGTAGATAGGCAGCTACAACTAGATTGGATCGAACATGGCGCGGAAGCATTTAGCTTTGAAATATTGGAGCAAAAAGATACGGAAAAAGTAGCAGACATACGCTGGGAAACGAAACAAATGTTGAAGCGTTGGTTGGAACAATTGCAACCGTATGATGAGCGAGGATATAATAAACCACTAAAAAATTAATCTAAATTCTAGCGAAGATTAATCACCTTATTTACCCAATAAACGCCTTTTTTAAAATCTAAGGAATATTTTTAACGTTAATCCTGCATTATACGACTATTTGGAGCTCCTTTTCCATACTTAAGATTTAAAATCTTCGTTAGAAATTATTTTACCCGGATAATCATCATTTAGCGATAGCAATCTTCGTTAGAATGGAGGTCAGTGGAAGTAAAGCAAGCAAGTGGTGTTGTTAAAGTATATAATTTTAATTCTATCCGGGACATACCCTTTTTGAACATTATTTTTTTCTCGCTCCAAAAGTCGCAGGAGGAAGGCAAATAGTATCGTGTTTTGTTATAAATCGGCATTATCCACGTCAGTTAGACGATATTTTCGCCCCAGTCGGCATAAATTGTTTTTTTCATTACAATCTTCCTCCGAAAAAGTAAAAAGACGAGCATATCCCCCAGTTGGGAGATGAAGCTCGTCCATATAGTTATAGCGCAATTATGCAGAGTAAATATCAAAGTTGTGCAATGTTTCGCCTTTTTCTGCCGATTCGAATATTGCTTCAATTAAATTCAAGACGCGTAATACTTCATCGTTTTTAACGATAGGTTCTGCTTCGCCATGAATAACTGCTGCAAAGTTATCAAAGAAACTACTCGCATTTTGCAGTGGCTCAGGCAGCTCTTTGGTGATCGTAGCTTTTTCCGAAGGAGGAGCCATCGTTTTAGTTAATCCTGCACCAGCGCGGATTGGAGTTGGCTCGATTTTTTCTACATCATTGTTGCGGCAAACGGATTTGCCTTTCAACGACCAGTCTTCGATAATAGCTGTACCTTCAGTACCTTTGACATACCAACGTGGCAATGTAATGAAGTTCGTTGTTCCTACTTCGATTAAAGCCGAAACACCATTTTCAAATTCAAGCGTTGCTTCAAATCCGTCATCTACTTCATTACCCATAATAAAGCTCAAACGTCCAGTAAGGCTCGTAATTTTACTATCTACCATGTATAGAACTTGATCGAGTAGGTGAACTCCCCAGTCAAGTAACATGCCGCCACCAAATTCTTTCATATGACGCCAGTCACCAGGGATACCATTTGCTCCATGAACACGCGATTCTAGTCGGAATAGATCACCGATGGTGCGCTCATTGTACATCCGCTTAATAATTAAGAAATCTTCATCCCAACGACGATTTTGGTGAACCATTAGTGTTTTTCCAGCAGCTTTTGCTTCTGACACCATGACTTCAAAATCTGCTACGGATAATGTTACTGGTTTTTCACAAATAACATGTTTGCCAGCACGGAAGGCGTTAACTGCTATTTCTTTGTGTATATCATTAGGTGTTGCGATAATTATAGTGCCAACAGCTGGATCGTTTAATACTTGTTCAAAACTTTCATAAGCTTTGTAGCCGTCAGCGACAGAAGCATTTCTGCGTTCTTCTAAGATGTCATACGTTCCTATAATCTCCAGTGATTGATTGTCTTTGACAAGTTTAGCGTGATAGCTTCCCATACCACCGTAACCTACAATGACAATACCATGTTTTTTTGATTCTACAGTCATTGGTTATACTCTCCTTCAACTTATCTATTTGTAATTGTCTATCCATATAGAATGGATAGTATTAAACATATCGCTACCACTGTATTATAACATCAACATCTAAAATAGGCTGTATGTTATGCGACATTTTTGATGTAAAATGAAGTAACAACATCGCTATGATAATATGATATTTTGAAATAATAAGCAAATACATCTATCACTGCAAAATTAAAAATTATGGAGAAAATATTCCATTATAAAAATTGTGAAAGAAAGATGTCTTCTTTTTTAAAAAATAGGAATAAATTTTCCGAAAAACAGAAAGCGTTTACTTCTATTATGTTATAATATGCCTGAAACCCGATAAATACAAAAAACACATGGGGTACAGGAGGTTTTTTAGGATGAGTGAGATAGACAAACAAGCAGAAACTGTAGCTGAGACAGAAATAGTGGAACAAGGTGTGCACAACTTTAGTGGTGCACATGATTGGGTTAAACCGAAAGATCCGCTGTTATTGGAGCGGTTGGAATGGTTTCAAGATCAAAAACTAGCATTGATGATGCACTGGGGACCATATTCACAAATAGGAATAGTAGAGTCTTGGGCATTAAGTGATGATGACAGTGATTGGTCAAGGCATGATGTTCATTGGACAGAAGATATGGAGCAATTCAAGAGAGAGTACTTTGATCTGAACAAGACATTCAATCCGATTCGTTTTGAACCGGAAGTATGGGCTGATCTAGCAGCAGAAAATGGCTTTAAATATTTTATTTTTACAACAAAACATCACGATGGATTTTGTATGTGGGATACGGCAACGACAGATTACAAAATAACGCATAAAGATACACCATTCCATCAACATAAATATGCTGACGTAACGAAACATTTATTTGATGCATTTCGTGATAAAGGACTTGCTATCGCTGCCTATTTCTCCAAAGCAGATTGGCATACGCCATATTATTGGGCAAAAGGTATGGAAAGAGGCAATCATATGTGGCGTGGGCCATCTTATGATCCGAAAGAATATCCATGGTTGTGGGAGCAGTTTATAGATTTTACACATGATCAAATGATGGAATTGTTAACGAAGTACGGTCGGATTGATATGCTATGGTTAGATGCGGGTTGGGTAAGAGATGGGGGTAAAGTTCCACAAGATATACGTTTAGGCGAATTAGTGGAGCGTGCTCGTAAAGAGCAACCTTGGTTACTATCTGTCGATCGCACAGTAGGTGGTCCGTACGAAAACTATGTTACACCAGAGCAGACAATTCCAGATGAAGCGATGGATATTCCTTGGGAAAGCTGTATTACAATTGGTCGTTCATTTGCGTTCCATTATGATGAAGATTTTAAATCGCTACGTGAACTTGTTACTATATTAGTAGAAGTTGTAGCGAAGGGTGGAAATTTGGCACTTAATATTGCTCCACAGCCAGATGGTCGTTTGCCACGCAAAGCGGTAGAGCGGATAAAAGAGTTTGGCAGTTGGTTGAATACGTATGGAGAAGCTATCTATGGTACAAGAATTTGTGCGCCGTACTTTACGAATCAATATGCATTCACCAAAAAAGGAAGTACCGTATACAGCTTCTACTTATATGAAGAAGAGCAACAAGTAGCGAGCGAATTACATCTACCTTATACTGGTGATGTAACGACGGTCGAACTTGTTGGTCAAGCGGGAGAACTACAATGGGAACGTACAGCAGAAGGAATAAAAGTGACGATACCCGAACAAGAACTCTCAGAAACGCCTATTGCTCACGTATTCCGTATGCAGACGATATAAAAGATCATTTTATCCATGCTAGTTGCTAAATAAATAGAAACGGACTGACCGATCAGTCCCTAACATTAAAGTTGGATGAAAAAAGGTAGTGTTTGGTGCTGCACCTTTTTCCATCCAACTTTTTTTATGCATATTCACAAATTTATAAGCTATTTCATACAAACCTTCCATTCTAATCGTCTGCCGATGAGCTTTTATACGTTTTATCGTACAAACCTTTCTTTCCAAACGTCAATCCAAGCCCTTTCATACGAAATATCTTACAAAGCTTGCAATCCAATCGTCTACGGATGTCCATTTATACGATATTTCATATAAACTATCTCCTGTTGCGTCGTGTCACCTGCACAATCTATTGTAGGGTAGTTTAACAAGCATCGCAAAACTATCGTGCAGCTCCGTAATGGATTGCTCTTAACACTTGCCTTTGGACATATAAAGGTTTTTCTTTTGTTGCTATACTGGAAGCGACGAAGTGCAGAACTGATGGAGATGATAATAACGAGTGGGCGATGGACAATCGTAACTATAGCAGAGTGAGAGGAGAAATGAGCTTGAACAATTTAGTGGAAGAAAATTTGAACACAGTTAGAAAGCAAATAGAGTTGGCGTGTCTGGCAGCGAATCGGAAACCGGAAGAAGTTGAGCTGCTGTTGGCAACTAAAACAGTGCCACTAGAAAAACTACAAACAGCGATGCAAGCTGGAGCTATTTTGTTCGGTGAAAATAAAGCACAAGAATTGCGGGGCAAGTTTCCATTAATGGAGCAGTATAATAAAGTGGAATGGCAGTTTATCGGACACTTGCAGACGAACAAAGTGAAAGATGTCATTAAATATGTCACACTTATTCACTCCGTTGATCGTTTGAAGCTTGGACAAGTACTACACAACCAATTGGTGAAAGAAAATAGAACGATGAACATCCTTGTACAAGTGAATACTTCCTATGAAGAGAGTAAGTTTGGCGTTGCGCCCGAGCAAGCGATTGAGCTAGTTGAACAACTAGCGCAGTATGAAACACTTCGTATTAAAGGGTTAATGACGATTGGGAAATTAGGTGCTACAAATGAAGAAACGCGCCATTGTTTTCGATTACTGAAGTCGTTACAATCGGAAATAAAGGAACGCAATATTGCAAATGTAGAGATGAAGGAATTGTCTATGGGGATGTCTGGAGATTTTGTAGCAGCGATCCAAGAAGGAGCGACCATTGTTCGAGTAGGAACGAGTGTATTTGGCGAAAGATATTTGCCTGACAGTTACTATTGGGATGAAAGTAAGGGCGATTAAGTTCTCCACTATGTCGGAATCATAAATAGTTTAGCCAAAAAAAGATAAGCTGCTAGTTCCATCTCTTGTTAGATGGTACTAGCAGCTTAATTGCTAGGTATAGTAAACTAAAGCAAATTAAATACCAGGGATCGACCACGAAAGTTCAACGATAGTACCTTCTTCTGTAGTAGATAATACGTCAATAGTGCCATTAAGCGCTTCTGTTAGTTCTTTGGAGATCGCCATTCCTAATCCCGAACCAACTGTTGTTTCATTCGTATTCGTGCCACGGAAATAGCGCTCGAATAATCGCAGTTTTGTCTGTTCATCAAGCCCAGATCCGTTGTCCGTAAAGGATAGTAACAACTTTTGTTCGGACACTTGTTGCTCTAGTTGTAGGGTGATGGTTAGTTTTGTTTCCGCTGGATTATGGGTATAAGCGTTACTTGCTAGATTGATTATAATTCGTTCTAGCCAAGGTTTATATAGGGTGACGTATATAGGCTGCTCGGGAAATAATAATTGTAATTGCTCCTTATTTTTATCCACAAACGTTTGTTGTAGTGTTGTAGTTAGCCATTGCAGCAGATCATAAGGTTCACTTGTTGGCATTGGCATCGAAATACCAGCTTTTTGTCGGTAAAGAAGCGTTAAATCGTTAATTAATCTATCCATATGTGCTGATTTATCTAGCATTAGCTGGGCAAACTGCTTTGTTTCGACAGTGCTCCAATCGTATTGAGGTGTGGCGATCATGTGAGCATAGCCTTTTATTGTAGAAAGTGGTGTTTTCAAATCATGCGTAATGCCGGCAATCCATTCCTCCCTTAATCGTTTGTTTTCTAATCGCATGGACGCATCGCTTCGTAACGTTTTGGTCAAATGTTCCATGGATTGCAGCATGTCAGCAAAAATCCGAAATCGCTGTTTATATCGACCATTTTTTAATTTGCTGTATGATCGCCCTTTACGGTCTATTGGTTCTTCGTAAACACCTTTACTTAATTGATTAAGCCAAGTGAGCATATGCAACATGGGCATACCAAAGCGATGGGCGTACCAAAGTGATATTGCGATAAAAATAATTAATAAACTAACGAGCATGACGATAGCGATTGTTGTAAATAAACGAATTTCTGCTGAAAACATAGCTGGCTCATCCAAATGGCTACCTTTCATATTAGGGAAAGCGACCAGTATAGTGTTACCGGAAGCAGTGGAATACTGTGTCTCAAAATAATAGGGATGACTTTTGCTAAATATATTTCGCAATGCTAAATCTTGAAAGGAATAGTTTGTTTTTATTTCAGCGGGTTTGTTCCAACTCGTCAACTCTTCCCCAGCATCGTTCAATATCTGGATAAAGCCTTGTTCTTGTTCTACCAATTGCTCCGCTTTTGAAGGAATGGTATATTGGTTATCTTTTAAAGTAACCGGTTGATCCTCTAAGTAACTCCAAATTTTTCTTGTAGCACTTTTGAAGCCATACAGTATCGTATACTGCTCCCCTTTATATTCTTGAATCCAGACCATTAGTTCATAAGGAAACGGTTTGTTACTTTGCCAATAGTCGATAAGTTCTCCCGGTGCGTATTGTTTTGGAACATCATTTGGTGTGTGATAGGATTGCTGTACCCTGCCAGTTTCATCTAACGTTTGAAGCCAACCATTATTATGATCGACTTGCGCCAAAAGCTCCTCCGAAAATTCGATGTAACCATTATGAAAGGTTGACCGTTCCACCAACTTGTCCAGTCCTGCATTGGCAAAACTGTTGGATATATCAATGTAATATAGTTGTTGCATCATCCAAAATAAACAGCCAATTAAAATGATCAGCGCAGCAACAGCAGCGGTCAGTAGTTGAAGTACAAAACGCCAGGCTAGTTTTTTTCTCATATATGATTCCTATTTATTGGTGGAATGGCAGGGGGAGTCTGGTGTTTGTTTGGCTGGACAGGTTTTATTAACTTGTAACCAAGTCCACGTACATTAATTAAGTACATAGGTTTTGTTGGATCGGGTTCAATTCGTTCACGAATGCGATGAATATGTACCATCACTGTATTATCGTCATGCAACGCTTCTTCTCCCCATACTTGTTCATATAATTCATTTTTTGTAAAAATCCGATGTGGACGTTCACAGAAAAATAATAGTAGTTGAAATACTAAAGCAGGGCAAGCGATGACTTGATTAGCAACGATCAATTCGCCAGCTTCTTTGTGTACAGAAAAATGTCCATAATCGTAAATAGTCGGCTGCTGGACTGGCGTATAATCGCCTTCTAATTTGTTATTTCCCGCAAAGTAGCGACGAAGCTGTGAGCGAATCCGAGCAACTACTTCCAAAGGATTGAACGGTTTGACTATATAGTCATCACCACCTACAGCAAAACCAGTTAGTTTGTCAAAATCAGAAGTTCGAGCAGACAAAAATAAGATTGGTGCATCAGTAAGTTGGCGAAGAAATGGCGTAATGTCGAGTCCGCTTCGTCCAGGGAGCATAATATCAAGCACGATCAAATCGTATGTTTGTTGTTGGCATTTGCTCAGCGCTTCTTCCGCTGTATTAGCAGTAGCGATAGATTGGAAACCTTCTTTTTGTAGTACTGTTCGTAACATATCAATAATAGCTTGCTCATCATCAACTAATAATATAGAGGCTATTTGCATTTATTTACTCCTTATCATTGCATCATACTATTTATAGTTTATCATGAGTTTCTTTTTTATTAGTAAAGTTTAAACTTAACAGTAGCTTAATTTTTTTGAATGCGTTAATCCTAAAGTTAAGGTTCCGTTAAAGCAGGCGTAAACTGGCTGTAAAAAAATTGCGATATACTGAAATAACCATATAGCTAGTAGCTTATAATCAAGCGTTATGGTGGTACAGCAGGTTTAAATAAAAGGAAGAAAGGAAGCTATGCAAATGAACTGGAGAGAAGTAAAATATGGAGGAGCGGTCTCTTTTATCATCGTCATGCTCGTCATAATAATGTTAGCAGGGTGTAGCACAGGGAATAATAAACAAGCAGGTTCCGACAAGCCATCTACCAAGAAAGAGGAAGTGACAGAGATAAATATTACGTTCGATCAAATAGCAAATGCGATGTTGGAAAAGAAATTTTCGGCTATTTATGCTCAATTTACTAGTGAGTTTAAACAACAATTAACGGAGGAGCAGTTTGTTCAAGCGATGGAGCCGTTTGTGGCGGAAGTTGCTACGTTCGAACTAGTATCTTCGATGGCACTTAATGGTAGTCAGATTGGGGTATGGACGATTCCTGGCAGTACAGAAGCATTACAGGTGGTAATGAATAGTAAGGATGAAATTGCCGGTTTACTTATTCAGCCACTACAAACGTATCCCGATCAGGATAAGCAATTATCGAAAACCGTGTTTAGTGCGCCGTTTACAACTGATTTAACTGTTTATTGGGGCGGTAATAATGAATTAATTAATTATCATTATGCACATGAAAGTCAGCGTTATGCGTATGATTTAGTTAAAGTGAAAGAAGGGTACTCTTATACAGGCGATGTCAGTCTTAATGAAAGTTATTATGCATTTGGAGACGAGATTGTCGCTCCCGCCGATGGAACAGTAGTACGTGTAGTGGATGGTATTGTCGATAATGTACCGGTTGGAGTGTTGAATGAAAAAGAACCAGCTGGAAACGTAGTTGTTATAGAACATATGCCCGGAGAATACAGTTACTTGGCTCATTTAAAGCAGAAATCTATTGTCGTAAAGGAAGGGCAGCAAGTAAAACGTGGAGAGATCATCGGTCATCTTGGTAATTCTGGTAATTCAAGTGAGCCGCATTTACATTTTCATGTGGCGGATGGACATGATCTTTTTCAATCCAAATCGATACCAGTTACTTTAGAGAATAATCTGCAACCGCCGGTGCAAGGAGCGATCTGGACAGGATATCACAGCAAATAAGTAGACATTATAGGTGAAGGGAAAGGGGCATAAACGGTGGACAAACTGGAAAGAACAGAACGAAATTGTGACAACGGACATCGGTATTATAAAAGTAGCGATTGTCCAACTTGTCTAATTTGTGAACGAGAGCAACAGCCGAACACAGGTTTTTTAGCTGAAATGTCAGCTCCAGCAAGAAGAGCATTACAAACAGAAGGAATTACAACATTAGAAGAATTAGCACGCTATAGTGAAAAAGAATTATTGAAATTACATGGATTCGGACCAGCTTCATTACCAAAATTACGAATAGCATTAAGCGAAGCGGGGCTGTCTTTTCGGTTATAACAAAAAATAAACGATGTTCAAAACCTTTGCGATGTCATCAATTTGTTCAACCAATTGACGACATCGCAAAGGTTTTTGCGTTAAACAAGAAAAAAATAGTTATTATGACTAATAATTTAAGAGTGTGTGATAAAGGTCATAGTCAAAAAGTTGTTAAAATGGTATATGTTTATAAGGTGATTGTACAGAATGGTACATAAAATATGATGCTATAGAACCAAGACTAAGATATCATAAATGTTTCAAAACCCTGTAGTATAATACAGTTGATAAAAAGTTAGTACCCCAGTAATAGCTAGTAAATATACTGAAACAAGTGAGAAAGGATGAAAGTTATATTCATGTTGGAGAGAAAAAATTTATTGATGTTATGGTTGTCTGGCTCTGCAGTAGTTTTAAGTATGATAGTGTTATTGTTAACGAAGCTATTTGATCCTTTTGAATCTCATGGCGGTGGATCTGGTTTTGAGATTACAACGAGTATTATATGGCAGCAAAATTTACTACTTTTGATGCCGATAGTTTTGTTAGTTATTACAATAATTGCTCATTTAAGTAGAAAAAATAGTGAAGTAGTCCCATTGCTTAATATTTTGACATTGACCTTCTCTAGTATGGCTATTGTTAGTAACGGAGGCGGAGGGGTAGAGTTTCACTTTTCTATATTTATGGTACTAGCAGCAGCAGCATATTACGAACGGATTAACCTAATACTTGTTATGACGGTAATATTTGCCATACAACATTTATTAGGCTATTTTGTGTTTCCAGAAGTGGTGTTCGGTACTACGGAATATACATTTACGATGTTATTAGTACATGCTGTATTTCTGATATTAACTTCAAGTGCAACAATGTTACAAATTCGCTCTAAATTGAAAATGACTGCTGAATTAGAAGCTGAACGTGACAAAAAACAAACGGATTTGAACCTGTTAATGAATCAAGTGCAGTTGTTATCAGAAAACATTAATACTATTTCGGAAAGTATCGCAGTGAAATCAACAGAGAATGTGCGACATAATGAAACGATGCGTCAAGCTTATGAAGAAGTATCCGCTGGTTTAGGCGATCAATCCAATTCGGTCGAGCAAGTGGAAGCAAAAGTGCAGCAGACGAGTCATTCCATTATGCAAGCATTGGAGTCTTCCGATATGATGACAAGTAATGCGCAAAAGACGGAATTAGTTTTAACAGAAAGTAGAGAAAAAGTTCATTTGCTATTAACAGAAAACGAGCAAATTATGCAAGTTGTCTCAGAGATTTATACGACTATGACGACGCTCAAAGCAACAGCCCAGCAAGCCCAGTCGTTAGGATCGATTATACAACAAGTAGCAGATCGAACAAACTTATTAGCTTTGAACGCTTCCATTGAAGCTGCACGAGCTGGGGAATATGGTAGAGGATTCGCGGTTGTGGCAGGTGAAATTCGTAAGCTTGCTAATCAAAGTCGTCAAGCGGCGGATGAAATTCAAACGATGATGAATCGAATTGATGATGAAATCCAACATAGTTATGAGCAAGTTGATGTGGGACAAGTAGCAATAAAACATTCACATAGTAACGTTGTTGTCTTTGCTCAAAATTTTGAACAAGTAAATACGATGATTGAACAGCTTCTTCATTATATGTTAGAAATCAATAAAACACTTGGAGCAATTAGAGAAGATGCTGGCGGTGTTTCGTCAGAAATGAATCAAATCTCGGCAGTCATCGAACAGGGGATGGCTTCTATGCAGCAGTTATCTGTGATGAGTAGAGAACAATTAACAGCGGCTACAGATATTGATAGAGAAATGACTAAGCTAGGTAAATTAAGTATGTCGTTAAAAGGACAGTTTTTGTAAAAACTAACCTTCGGGTGTTTTTGTTTCAATTCTAAATATAATGTAAAAAACGGCAAATGCAATTGCTGTATTGTGCGATAACATCTATAATTCTTAGTGGGAATCAATAAAAAAGAATGATGTTGGAGGACAACAACAATGATGATGAAAATAGGTCAGCGGACGACATGTACTGTATTACTGTTTGCCATCTTACTTACTACAATGTTTCATGCACTTCCTTCTACGGCACTAGCTGCGGAAGCCAATGAGAAAGCGACAGCCGCTCGAATAGAAGTTACTTCGAAGCAAGTACAGCAAGGAAAAGCTACTACTGTAGATATAACATTACACAACCCGCAATCATTGAAATCGATCGAGTTCGAAGTTAACTACAACAAAAATGCTTTTAAGCTTTCTAACGACGAAGTACAAATTGGAAGTGGACTAAAAGATTGGTTAGCTGAATTTAATGTAGATCAAAGCACAGGAAAAGTAAAACTGGCAGCTGTTAATTTAGCTGGCTTCACTACGAACAACGCCGTTACTTTGTTGCGATTGACTTTTCAGGCAACCGGAGAGCAGGGACGTTATCCGCTACAATTGGCGAATGTGACGGGCTATGTAGATATGAATGAATCGCTGCCGATTGCTAGTAAATCTGGTGAACTAACCATTAGTTCATCTGAACCAATCATTACTTACCCACCGTATCCGGGACCATCTGTAACACCGACAGGTCCTGTTATTGAAGATGGGGTGCTAATACTAGTACCTGAAGTATCGGATGCAGGTAAAGCACACCTCAAAGTGGATCAGCAGCTTTTACAGCAATTTTTAAGTGACAAAGAAGTGAAAGCAGCTAATCAGATTTCTATTAAAGCAGCAGAGCAAGCTGGTGTGCAAGAAATGACACTGACATTAGAAGAAGATATAACAGCTCAACTAGCAGCGACTAACAAAAATATAGTCGTAACAACGCAATTAGGGAGCTTAGATATACCGACAGCAGTATTGCAACAGTATGCGAAGCAAAAGCTCTCCTTTGTTTGGTTGAAAAAAGAAGGTACGAATGAATTACCAATTCGCGAGCTTATGATAACGGCTAATGATCAACCAGTGACGAGCTTAGCACAGCCGTTATATTATCATATTCCTATCCTAGCTGATCAAAAAATATTGTCATCATTAATTGTGTACAAAGGAACAGAAGCTACGAAACAAATCGTGCCAATGGCGATTTCTACAGCAGAAGAAATAATGATTAGAGTTACAGAGTCAGCCTTATATAGTGTAGCTGTTAATGAGCAAAATTTTGCGGATATTACGAATCACTGGGGAAAAACTGCGATTGACTTTGTAGCATCAAGAGAATTGTTTGAAGGTATGTCAGAAGAGAAGTTTGCACCAGAAGTTGCTATGACAAGAGGAATGTTAGTAACTGTATTGGGACGTTTGCAAGGTATTGAGTTGGCAGAGCTTGATGTAAAAGTACCATTTAATGATGTAGCTTCTCACAAATACTATGCACCATATGTAGCATGGGCGTATAACAATAAATTAGTACAGGGATTAAATCAACAGACATTTGCTCCAGAAGAATTCATTTCACGTGAGCAATTAGCAGTAATATTGTTTAATTACATGAAATTTATCAAGTTGCAACCGAAAAATAACGATAGTGTAGTAGCTTTTGCAGATCAACAACAAATAGCAAGCTGGGCACAAGAAGCAGTACTACAAATGAAAGCTAGTGATATTGTCAAAGGCAAGTCAGGTAACAAGTTTGATGGCAAAGGGCAAGCAACACGTGCGGAAGTGGCACAGATGATTGCTAACTTCATTCATTACGCTGTAAAACAATAAAAGCAACATAGTAAAAAAGTGGACATGATGATCATGTTCGCTTTTTTTTGTGACTCATTATGTTATGATATGGTTAGGAAATTAGTTTGGAAAGACGCAACTTAAGCAGGAGGGAATTTACCTAATGACAACTATTTATAACTTCGATAAAGTGATTGACCGTAGAGGTACTGGCAGTGTGAAATGGGATCAAACGAAAGAAATGTTTGGCCATGAAGATATATTACCAATGTGGGTAGCAGATATGGATTTTACGGCTCCACCTGCAGCGATAACTGCTATGCAAGAACGAGCAGCACATGGCGTTTTTGGCTATACATTCCGGACAGATAGTTATCTTGAATCCATTGTCCAATGGCAGCAAAAAAGAAATGAATGGCAGATTGAAAAAGATGCTATTGTTGGTTCTCCCGGAGTAGTAACAGCTTTAAGTATTGCTGTAGAATTGTTAACAGCGCCTGGCGATGGCATTATGATTCATGTACCTGTATATCACCCGTTCTTTCGAATTGTACATAATCATAAACGAACGTTAGTGGGAAATCGTTTGGTAGAGACAGAAACAGGACGTTATGAACTTGATTTGCAAGCGATGGAAAAACAAATAATAGACGAACAAGTGAAAATGCTCATTTTGTGTCATCCACATAATCCAGTAGGAAGAGTATGGACAAAAGAAGAATTACTCGCTATTGGGAATATTTGTATGAAACATAACGTATTTGTTGTATCGGATGAAATTCATGGCGATATTGTTTTTGCTGGGCATAAACATATTCCGTTCGCTTCATTGTCTGAGCAATTTGCGGCTCGTTCTATCACTTGTACTGCACCGAGTAAAACATTTAATATAGCAGGATTACATTCCTCGATTACGATTATTCAAGATGAAGAGCTGCGCAAACAATTTATTGAACGTTTGAGTACGTACGCTATTTATATGGAAAATTGTTTTGCCCAAGTAGCAGTGGAAGCATGTTATCGTCATGGGGAAGATTGGTTAGAGCAACTTTTAGTTTATTTGCAGCAAAATGTAGATACATTGCAACAATTTATTGCTGACAAATTGCCAGAAGTAAAGATGTTTCGACCAGAAGGAACTTATTTAGGTTGGCTTGATTGTCGTGCCATTAGTAATGATCCTGAAGTGCTGAAAGATATGATGTTTAATAAAGCGAAAGTAGCTTTTAACGAAGGATCGATGTTTGGACAAGATGGAGCGGGTTTTTTACGTGTTAATTTTGGTACCCCTCGCGCACTAATGCTGGAAGGCATGGAGCGATTTGCTCAAGCAGTACGTCAAAGTAAATAATTAATTGCTTTTGTTCCGTACAGGCATAAAACTAAATGATATTAAAGGCGGTTCATACGTATGTCTCAAGGCAGTTCTCGTTCAAATGCGATAGTTGAACAGGATGATCGTTACAATAGCTACATTCATTCTGAGCAGAAACAGCGGAAATTGTACAAAAAAACACTCATCGTTATTATTTTATCGCAAATTTTTGGTGGAGCAGGATTGTCGGCAGGGGTAACAGTTGGTGCGCTACTGGCGAAAGAAATGTTAGGTCGTGATAGTTTTGCTGGCGTACCTTCTGCACTTATTACGTTAGGCTCTGCTGTAGCTGCTTTAATGGTAGGTATATTATCGCAGCGTCTAGGACGTAGAACTGGACTTGCAACAGGTTTCTTCATTGGTGGAATAGGAGCAATTGGAGTAGTTATTGCCGCCGTCATGAGTAGCTTACCATTATTGTTTGTTTCCTTATTTTTGTATGGTTCTGGAACAGCGACTAACTTACAAGCAAGATATGCAGGAACAGACTTAGCACGACCGACGGAACGAGCCAAAGCAGTCAGTATGGCAATGGTCTTCACGACGATTGGGGCAGTTGCTGGACCGAACTTGGTAGATCCGATGAGTAACTTTGCCAAATCAGTCGGCTTACCACCTTTGTCAGGTCCGTTTATTCTTGGTGGTGTAGCCTTTTTGCTGGCAGCAATCGTCTTGTTTATTATGTTGCGACCTGATCCATTTATCGTTTCGCAAGTAATTGCACGTCATCAAGCGACAGTTATGTCATCGCCTAATCTTGCGACAACGAAAGAACAACAACAGAAAACGACTCCTGTTAATCAACAATTAGAGATGGCTAGGGGCAATAAACGAGGGATTTATATCGGTGCTACCGTTATGGTTATTACACAAATTGTAATGGTAGCGATTATGACGATGACCCCGATTCATATGACTGCTCATGGACATGGTTTAGGAGACGTGGGGCTAGTCATTGGAATTCACGTTGCAGCTATGTACTTGCCATCTCTAATAACAGGGATTTTAGTAGATAAGTGGGGACGTACTCGTATGTCCTATTTAGCAGGTACGACTTTGCTTGCCTCTGGATTGTTAGCTGCATTTGCGCCTGGTGATTCGCTATTTATACTTATTCTAGCGCTTGCGCTACTGGGGCTTGGTTGGAACTTTGGATTAATTAGCGGTACAGCACAGATTGTTGATGCTACACCAGCGCACAGTCGAGCGAAAACACAAGGTGCTGTTGATGTGTTCATCGCTATTGCTGGCGCTTCTGGCGGCGCATTGTCTGGAGCAATCGTTGCTGGTTCTAGTTATATGACATTGTCGCTCATTGGAGCAGCTCTTTCTTTAGTACTAATACCGATTATGATTTGGGATAGACGAAGTAACAAACAACGATATGCTTTGCATTCATCAGCTTTAGCCGACCAAAAATCGGTAGATAGTTAAGTTAGATGGTAATAATATAGTTGAAGTAGTTTTAGCGTAAATAAAAACGTAAAATTAGAATAGATTACCATAAAAAAAGATGTTGTTTTTTTAAACCTTTTTTGCGATCATATAGGTACTAATCTACTCTAGCAATAAGTAAAATTCGATAACAGTATAGACCCATGTTGCTTAACATGGGTCTATTTCACCTACAGATTTTACCATGCATGATGAAATCAAGAAGGAGTGAGAAGCGATGCACATTCTTATTGTAGATGATGAGCCGATTATTAGAAAAGGGCTCATAAAACTTATTGAAAAATTCGATGCTTCTATAACAGCAAGTGCTGCTAGCAACGGTGTAGAGGCGTTGCAAAAAATAGAAAAAGTTGTTCCAGAGTTGATATTAACAGACATTCGCATGCCGAAAATGGATGGCTTAGAGTTGTGCAAAATCATTTCTGAGCGAAGAATAGCTACTAACATTATTGTTATTTCTGGGTTTGATGAATTTACATATGCACAACAATGTATAGCATATGGAGTTAAACAATATCTATTGAAACCGCTTACGGAAGATGAGTTGTATCCTGTACTACAACGGATATTTAGATATCATTCCAACAAACCGTTATCCTTATCGGCATATGAACACTGGTTATTGGAAACGGAGGAGGCTGTTCAAACGGCAGATTACTCGCGTGTAACAAAACTGCTAGAACAATGGAAAGTGGATTACGTCGAGAAACAAAGGAATGTTCAACAAGTGCAGCAACTGGCAATAGACGGATTATCTATGCTTCAAAAAAGAATAAATAAACAGCAAATTTATTTAGTACAATATCAATTTAGTAGTCAATCTCAGTCCCTCGACAATATTATTGCTAATTTTGAAAGAGAGCTATATGGATTTATTGATCAACTGTTAGCTTGGCGAGGGGATTATCGCAATATTATGTTAGACGAAGCATTGCAATACATTGATAATCATATTACAGAAAACATTTCGTTACCTGATGTTGCAGCGAAAATAGGTTTGACTGCTCCTTATTTTAGTTGGTATTTCAAAAAAATGATGAACGAAAACTTTGTACAATATAGAATCAGAAAAAAAATTGAACTAGCAATACAAATGTTGGAAGATCCACAGTATAAAGTGATTAATATAGCTTTAGAAGCTGGTTTTCCTAATTACAATTATTTTTCCAAAGTATTCAAAAAATCTGTCGGTTGTTCTCCATCCGAGTATCGTTCTAGGATAGGAATACTATGAGACGTAGGAGTTTAACTAAAAAAATATTTGTTTATTTTGCTTTTTTAATAGCAGTAACTCTCGTTGTATCTAGTACAGCAATTTATATTAAATCATCTCAACAACTAGATAAGAGACACGAGGAGTTACTAGGACAAATTGTTAAAAATGCTGTCAACCATACGGATATGTACTTGAAAAAATTCGAAAGAACAACATTATCTTTTATGACATCACCTCTGCTGAAACAATTTTTAGAATGGGATACAAGTAGTAATACTTACCAATACTCGAACTTAGTTAAGGAATTGAAAACTAATTTACTTCGTCCTATTATGTTTAGCAATCCAGAAGTGAAGGTAATGTATGTTGTTGACTATGATGGAAAAGTAGTTTCCGACCAAAGTGTTGTAGGTTCATATGACAATATAATATGGAATAATTTAGCTTATTTAGAACAAAATGCACATCGCGATGGTAAATTAACAGTGCTAGATTACGGTATTATGAGTAATTCATTATCTTTAGCACGAAAAGTAGCTGTTCGGCAAACATCCGGTGACTACAAAGCAATTATTGGTTTAGAGCTTGATGTAAATGAACTGCAATCTTTATGGAAAGGAATTCAGCTTGGTGAGCAAGGATATTTTATGATATTTAATAATCGCGGGAGGATTATTTACCATCCTGATAATAGGAAAATTGGAAAACAACTAGACGGTGAATTATATACTGCACTTATAACGAGCAAAACGCCAATTACCTATGAACAAAACAAGAAAAAACAAGTATATTATACGGAACATTCAACAGTATCCGGTTGGACGGTTGCGGCATCGATGCCATTAAAAGAAATGCGAAAGCCAGTCACAAGTATACAAAAAACAACATTAGTAGTAGGTGGATTTTCCCTGTTAATAGCTTTATTTATTGCATATCGATTTGGTCGCTCGATTGTAAAACCGATTACACTATTAGAAGGGGCGATGAGTAGGACGGAACAAGGAGTATGGACAAAGGTTCCCTTACTCGGTGCAGGTGATGAGCGAGATAGAATAATTAGAAGATATAACATTATGGTGATGCGATTGGAAGAATTGGTCGAGCGTGTATATAAATCTGAATTAGAAAATCGAGAACTATTGTTAAAACGAAAAACAGCTGAATTTCAAGCGTTACAGCTACAAATTAATCCTCATTTTTTGTATAACACATTAGAAACAGTCGTCAGCTATGCGATTATTCAGGACTCCAAAGAAATTAGAGAAATTATTAAATCTCTGTCTTATATGCTTCGTTATGCGTTGCGTACTGATCTGGAAAAAATCACCGTGGCCAACGAACTAAAGCATGTCCTTCATTATATGACGATTATGAATTATCGTTTTGAACAACCTATGGAAATAGAAGTAGAGGTACCGACAGATCATTTGTTGATGAAAATGGTGACGCTAACGTTACAACCACTAGTGGAAAATGCATTTCAGCATGCATTTCCTGACGGATTGGAAGAACATCATTCCATTAAAATTATAACTAATATTGAAGGTGATTTATTCGTTGTAAAAGTCGTAGATAATGGTGTTGGTATTGAAATAACTAAGCTATGCAAAATCAAACAAATGCTTCTAGATGGGATTAAAACAGAAAACTTGCTAGAGGAACAAGCTGCTTTTAAAGAGTCTACTAGCATTGGTTTGCTCAATGTCCATAATAGAATTCAAATAGTATTCGGAATGCAATATGGGCTTGACTTGGAAAGCAAGGTTGGGGAAGGTACCATAGTATCCTTATATATGCCTAGTGGGATAGGTAGCAATAAAAATATTTCTATCTAAAAAAGTGACCATATGTGTATGAAAAAACACCATGTATGCGGTTGCAAAATGAATTAAGCTAAATATATGAATGGATTACTAAGTGGCTCGTTATGGACATTGATTGGATTTGTCAAAGGGTGATGCTTACTGAAACGGAATCGTTGTTGGAATACCGGATAATGTTTGAAGGGAGGTATATGATGAGAAACATACTTATTATTGTCTCTGACCAGCTTTCATGGAAGGCTCTTCCTGTCTATGGTGGGATTGCAAAAACCCCAAATATTGACAGGATTTCTAAAGGGGCTGTGGCCTTCGACCAATGTTATACCCCAGTTCCATTGTGTATGCCTGCACGGGCTTCTTTCTGGAGTGGTGTTTATCCTCACGAGACAGGTGTTTTGTCCAATATTGGAGGGCATGCTATTCCTGCTGGTCTCCCAACAATAGGAGAGGTGTTCAAACAAGCGGGGTATGATACGGTTCATTTTGGAAAAACTCATGATGCTGGTGCATTAAAGGGCTTTTTGTGTGAAGAAGAAGGCTCATTAGAGGTTGAAGGTACACAGGCATGGCCCGTATCTAAGGATACCAAGCGGGATCGTTTTACAACGGAAAAGTCTGTGGCATATCTTGAAGAGATCAGAGATTCTGAGAAGCCGTTCTTTATGATTGTAGATTTTGTAAATCCGCATGACATATGTTCTTGGACTGGTGAAAACAAGGGAATACATGATGATGTGAACCCGGGTTGTCCGCTGCCGCCTCTGCCACCAAATTTTGAGTTTGATGATATTGAGAACAGGCCAGATGCAGTCAAATATATTTGTTGTTCAAACACCCGTCAGGCTCAGGCATCGGAGTGGAGCAGCGAAAGTTTTAGGCATTACTTGGCAGCGTATTATCACTATATTCATCGGGTAGATGCAGAAATCGGTTTGGTTCTGGATGCACTTGAGATAACAGGTAAGTATGAGGATACGCTTATTCTCTTCATGTCAGATCATGGCGATAGCATGGCTTGTCATGGCAAGGTGACAAAGGCTGTTGATTTTTATGAAGAAACCAACCGTGTGCCGTTTATTTTTAATTTTCCGGAGTATCGCAATCAGCCTTCACGTCAGGAACATGTGCTGACAAGCCTGTTGGATTTGTTTCCGACCCTTTGTTCCTATGTAGGAATTGAACATCCAACTATGCTGCGCGGCGAAAATCTGATGCCCCTGATTATGGAGAAAGAGATGCTGGATCGTGAATACATTATTGGTCAGTGGTATTCAGAACGGAATTTTTCTATCAGTCCTGGAAGAATGGTTCGGACAAAAGACTATAAATATACGTATTACATTCATGACGGTGAGGAATTGTTTGATCTTGTAAAGGATCCTTATGAAACGAAAAATGTAGCAGGACATGCCTCATATGCTGAACAGATGGAACGACATCGCAGACTTCTGAAAGACCATATTGAAAAGACAAAGGATAATTTTATGGACTTATACTGGCAGGAATTGAATGACGATTTGCGGTGGAGAAGTCATGAAATTGGCTATGGAAAGCATCGGGGGCCGTCTGTTGGTGAGGTTGGAAAGGGATTAGTTAGGGGTTAGGAGACTCGGGGCTTATACACCAAGATAATCCAAGAAAGTGGGGTATCGATGGTAGATCATTATGTGATCTGGGATGCGAGTGACGAAGCGATATTTCCTCATGGTACGGGTCACTGGCCTGCTAACAAAAACATTGATGTTGGCTTGATCTACGGTGATTATTATTTCGTAGAGGCTTTGGCCAAATTACTTGGACAGACGGAGTTGTTTGGTAGATAAGCAAGGTTGGGTCTTATGAGATAGAACAAACACTTGAGCCTATTACTTTTTTTGGGAGGAAAAGCATGAACAATCAAACGTCAATATACGCTGATTGTAACGGTGAAAAACCTGTTACAGTCATCATTGTAGGTGCTGGTCATCGTAGCTTAATATATTCATCTTATGCCGAGAAACATCCCGAACAAATGAAAATAGTCGGAGTCGTTGATCCAGATGGTGAGCGTAGAGCTTTGACCAAGGAGAGATTTGATTTACAAGAAGAGAACTGTTTTTCTGATATTGAGGAGCTTATTTGTCAGCCAAAGATAGCGGATGCTGTCATTAATGGTACAATGGATCACTTACACGTAGCTACTTCGATTCCGTTGCTTAGAGCTGGATACGATATTATGCTGGAGAAACCGATTGGCATTAGTAGGGATGAAGTTTTTGAGTTGTACGAAGAGGCGGAGCGTCTCGGCAGAAAAATCATGATTTGTCACGTACTCCGTTATGCACCGTTTTACGAATCGATTCGCAAGGCAGTAGCAGATGGTGTAATTGGTGATATTATTAGTTTGACGACAGCTGAGAACGTCACTTATCACCACATGGCGATGGCTTATGTTAGAGGGAAGTGGGGACGGAAAGATACAGGTGGTTCCTCCATGCTTATGGCTAAAAGCTGTCATGATTTGGATGTAATAGCTTGGATGAAGGGAGATGTCCCACCAGTAAAAGTAAGTAGTTTCGGGAACTTACTCCACTTTCGCCCTGAGAAAGCACCTGATGGAGCAGGCACACGTTGTTTAGTCGATTGTCCAATTGAACAATCCTGTTCATATTCTGCTCGTAAGCATTATATTGAACAGCGTCTATGGGAAGGGTACGTTACCTATAATACTCATTTAGGAGTTAAGTTGAGTGATGAGGAAATGGCAGAATCACTCAAAACGGATAGTCCATATGGTCGTTGTGTCTGGAAAAGTGACAACGATGTTGTGGATCATCAAACCGTAATTGTTGAGTTTGAAGATGGTAGTACAGGAACCCATGTGATGACAGGGGGTACTTCTAAACGTGGTCGATCAATTCATATCATCGGCACAAAAGGCGAAATTCAAGGAGAGATGGAACAAGGTTCTTACTTTATAAGACATCCTGATGCACGTAAAGGTCATCTCTATTCTGAGCAGCAGATTGATGTTGGGGTGAAGAAGGATATGCATGGCGGAGGAGATTTGCTTCTAGTTGCTGATTTTATAAAATTTTTAAAGGGTGTGTCGCCGTCGATTTCTTCTACTTCATTAGAAAAGTCGCTGCATGGACATTTAATCGGTTTTGCCGCTGATGAGTCGCGTCTAGAACAAAAAGTCGTTGAGATTAGGCAATTGCATAAGAGAGAGTTGAACAATGTATAGACAACCGAATGTCTCTCCGAAGTATCAGGAACGAATTACTAAACTAAGTGGCAGTAAGGATTAAAAGTCCAAACTGTAATTAAAAAACAAATTTATCACTCATAACGTTCATCACAAAAGGTTGCTGATTTTATTAATCGGCAACCTATAAGAATAAAAAATTATGACTGGTCTGCATACGCCAATACATGGCTGTATTGAGAATGGTATCGACCGAAAAAGTGGTCATATGACTTTTCCAGATCAATTATCTAAAAAAGTGACCATATGTGTATGAAAAAACACCATGTATGCGGTTACAAAATGGATTATGATAAGCCTACACTATAGTGAACAATAGACAGAAAGGAGGAAGTGGATTGCAGCCACAAATTTCATCAGCAATTCAAGTAAACAAAAAAAAGTACTTTCTCATGAATTTACGAAGTAGATGGCAATTATATGTACTCGTTCTTTTACCTCTAGTTTACTTAATTGTATTCAAATATGTACCAATGTATGGAGCAGTTATTGCTTTTAAAAATTTTGTTCCAACGAAAGGTATATTGGGTAGTGATTGGGTTGGACTAAAGTATTTCATTCAGTTTTTTAATTCCTATGAGTTCTGGAGAGTGATGCGTAATACGATAGTTATTAGTTTATATCAATTAATTGCAGGCTTTCCACTACCAATAGTTCTTGCACTGTGTTTGAATTATGTGAAAGTAGGTGCAATTAAAAAGTCAGTACAAATGATTACCTATGCACCACACTTTATTTCTACTGTAGTTATGGTTGGGATTATTTTTCAACTACTTGATCCAAGAACGGGAATTTTGAACGTTATTTTAACATCTTTAGGTTTTGAATCAATTAATTTAATGGCAATGCCTCAATGGTTTTCTAGCGTATTTGTCTGGTCTGGAATATGGCAAAACATAGGTTTTTCTTGCATTATCTATCTTGCTTCTTTAACATCAATAGATCCAGCTTTACATGAAGCAGCTGTAATGGATGGTGCAAGTAAAATAAAGCGAATGTGGCATATTGATGTACCAGGCATACTGCCAGTAGCTACGATAATACTGATTATGAATACAGGCAGTATACTAGATACTGGATTTGAGAAAATATTATTAATGCAAAATGGGTTGAATTTGTCCGTATCTGAAGTAATTGACACATATGTTTATAAAGTTGGTTTAGCCTCTACGGTGGTCAATTATTCTTATTCTACCGCTATCGGTTTATTCAAATCAGTTATTGGGATGATATTATTACTTACTGTGAATCGGATTTCCAAAAAACTAGGACAAGACGGCTTATGGTAGATAGAAAGGAGACGAAGGAAGATGCAGAATACAGCCATTAAAGAATCGAGCGGCGATCGCATATTTAACGGGATTAATTACGTTGTTCTCATCATATTTACACTAACGGTACTTTATCCACTAGTCTTTATTGTCAGTGCTTCTTTTAGTTCTCCAGAAGCTGTTTCGGCAGGGAAAGTATGGCTATATCCAATTAACTTTTCATTAGAGGGATATGCAGCTGTATTTAAACATAAAATGATCGCCACTGGTTTTTTGAATTCGATTTATTATACAGTAGTCGGTACAATTATCAATTTAATATTAACGTTCATGGTTGCTTACCCTTTATCACGGAAAGATTTTCAAGCGAAAAATGTAATTATGGCTTTGTTCGTATTTACAACGTTGTTTTCTGGAGGGTTAATACCGAGTTTTTTATTAGTAAAAGAGTTAGGCATGCTTGATACACGCTGGGCACTTATCATCCCAGGTGCGGTAACTGTATGGAATATGATCGTTTCGAGAACTTTTTTTAAAGTGACTTTTCCAGACGAACTATTGGAAGCGGCTCAAATAGATGGTTGTTCAGACTTCAAGTTTATTTGGAAAATCGTACTACCGTTATCCGGTCCAATTATCGCGGTTATGTCATTATTTTACGCGGTTGCTCATTGGAACACTTATTTTAATGCATTAATTTACTTGAAGGATCAACATCTATACCCATTGCAGCTTGTACTTAGAGAAATATTAATTCAAAATCAAGTTGATCCGGCTATGCTTACCGATGTTAGTGAATTAGCTTCGCGTGCAGCATTAACAGATTTGTTAAAGTATTCACTAATTGTTGTATCCACTATTCCTATTATGATTGTGTACCCATTTGTGCAGAAGCACTTTGTCAAAGGGATGATGATAGGTTCGTTAAAAGGATAGTTATTAACTAAGGAAGGTGTGAATGAATATATGTTATTTCAAAATAGAAAAGTAAAACTAGTTAGTTTGTTATTTATCTGTGTTGCTTTATTACTATCTGCTTGTGGCAGTAGCTCAGAGCCAAAAACGACAGATACTGGTGAAAAAACAAAAACAAATAGTGAAAGTTCGACTGATATTAAAATGAATCCAGCTGGTGAATTACCAATTACGGATGAAAAAGTAACGCTGCAAGTTTTAATGCTGGGGGAACCACTTGTGGAGAATTTTGCAACAAATGCTTTTACAAAGTGGTTAGAAGAACAAACGAATGTGAAAATTGAGTGGGAAATAGTTCCGAAAAATGCTGCAATAGAAAAGTTGAATGTTACATTAGCAGGAGGAGATTATCCCGATGTTATTATGGGTTTTCCAATAAATACGGTACAGCAATCCTTATATGGTAAAGACGGTGTGTTCCTTGCACTTAATGACTTAATTGAAGAATATGGTGTGGAAACGAAAAAAATGTTTGAAAATTCACCTAATGTAAAAGGATTAATAACAGCACCTGATGGTAACATTTATGCACTTCCTCAAGTAAATGAATGTTACCATTGTATGATGTCTAGTAGAATGTGGATTAATCAAGATTGGCTAGAAGCTCTTAAATTGGATATGCCAACAACTACGGAAGAATATTATGAAGTTTTGAAAGCGTTTAAAGAGAAAGATCCTAATGGTAATAAAATTGCTGATGAAATTCCACTAGCAGGTTATACCGAGCAAGGTAATGTAAGTTTTGCAAGCTTTATTATGTCATCTTTTGTTAAAAGAGGTAATGAAGATTTAATTATAGACAATGGAGAAATAAAAGCATCGTTTGTGCAACCGGGTTGGAAAGAAGGAACTTTGTATATGAAAAGATTATATGATGAAGGATTAATAGCATCGGAAAGTTTTACCCAAGATCGTAATAGCTTAAAACGGATGGCAAGTTCTGGCGAACAGAACATTGTTGGCTCATTTCCTCAAAACTGGATTGCTGAAGTAGTAGATGTGAACACCGAGAAGGGAATGGCTTATGCGCATACTGTACCTCCTTTGAAAGGTCCAGGAGGAGTGCAGTCTACACCATATAATCCGTTTTCGATGAAACAAGGTCAGTTTGTTATTACAGATAAAGCAAAATATCCAGAAATCGCTTTTCGATTAGCTGATTTCATGTATTCAGAAGAAGCAAGTATACGAAGTAATGTTGGAGTATTTGAAACGGATTGGGAAGCTGCAGCACCAGGAGACAAAGGAATTGATGGTCGAGAAGGAGTATGGAAAAAAGTAGCGAAACCAGGAGGTGTTCAGCCAGTTCAAAACAACCGTTGGGTAAATACCGGACCATCCTATCGCTCAAAAGATTTTCGATTTGGAGAAGTGGAACTGAATGCTAATGGTGGCGAACAAATTTTGTATAATGAAACGAGTACAAAATATGAACCTTATCGTTTAGATGTTGATGAAGTAGTACCTCCAATGTTTTTTACCCAAGAGCAATCAGAAGAACTAGCTAATTTGTTAACAACGATATCTGATTATAAAAATCAATTTTTAGCAAGAGCGATCACAGGAGATATTGATGTTGAGAAGGAATGGGACAATTATTTATTAACATTAGAATCTATGAAATTAGAGCGATTTTTACAAATACACCAAGAAGCCTACGAAAGTTATATTAAAAACAAGTAGGTCGAATTAGTTACTTCATAGTATGAATAATACAGGCGAGGAGCATATTTGATGACAACTACAAATAAAAAGAATGAAGCAGAAACAATAATTAAAAAAGGTACGCATAATTACACGCGGGAAGAACTGTATGTAAAGCCACAAGAAGAGTTGTTACAGCAACGATTAGAATGGTTTTCAGATCAAAAACTAGGACTAATGATACATTGGGGACCGTATACACAAATAGGAACAATTTCCTGGGCAATGAGCGATGAAGATTCACATTGGTCGAGAGAGTTTCTGGGAGAGGATTGGCAAGGTACGGGAGAGGAGTTTCGAGAAATATATTTTGCATTAAATAAAACGTTCAATCCTGTTTTCTTTGATCCGGCAAAGTGGGCTGATCTAGCTTTAGACAATGGATTCAAATATTTGAATTTCACAACAAAACATCATGATGGGTTTTCTATGTGGGATACAAAAGCGAGTGACTATAAAATTACTGGAGCAGACACTCCTTTTCATACTAATAAAAATGCGGATGTTACAAAACGATTATTTGAAGAGTTCCGCGCTAGAGGTCTAGGTATTGCGGCTTACTTTTCCAAAGCGGATTGGCATGTACCTTCTTATTGGGCGCCGAATATGGAGCGAGGCACATATACAGCACGTGGACCATCTTATAACCCACTTGAGCATCCCGAATTATGGGAGCAATTTGTACAGTTTACTCATCAACAAATGATGGAATTAGTAGCGGATAACGGTGAAATAGATATGTTATGGTTAGATGGTGGTTGGGTACGAGCTGCTCATAACCAAGATATAAGATTAGGTGAATTTGTAGAAAAGGCTCGAAAAGTTAATCCGAGCTTGTTAGTAGTAGATCGGACAGCAGGGGGGAAATATGAAAATATTTTAACACCTGAACAGCGAATACCGGCAGATGTGATACATGTCCCATGGGAAAGTAATATAACGTTAGGTTCAAAGTTTAGCTATCGTTACGATGATGTGTATAAGTCTTATAGGGAACTAGTTATTATGTTAATTGATGTTGTTGCCAAAGGAGGTAATCTTGCCCTCAACGTTGCCCCTAGAGCAGATGGTAGATTACCACAACCTTCCGTTAATCAAATAAAAGCGATAGGCGCTTGGCTCAAAATACATGGAGAAGCGATCTATGCTACGCGGCCTTGTGCACCTTATTTTGACGGAGATGTCTACTTTACACGCAAAGAGAACATCGTTTATGGATTCAAAGTATATCGCAATGGAGATGAGCAACTACAAGAAAAAATTGTGTTACCATACGAGGGTAGAATAGTGGCTGTTGATCTATTAGGTGGCGAATCTAACTTACCATTTGAAGTAACTGATGCAGGTGTTGTAGTTACACTACCTTCAGTAGAACTAGATAAAGAAGTGCCTTATGCTCATGTATTTAGATTGACATTGTCATAAAAATAATTAAGTTAGCCTTACACATAGAGAGAATATAGATATATATCTAGTATTCTCTCTAGTTTTTCTGAAAAAATTTACTAAGGAGAGGATTTTGAAAAATGTTCAAGTATAGAGTGTTTTTTGCAATAATTTCTCTAACACTAATTTGTAGTGTAGTATTAAGTTTTTCGAAAAATGTAAGCGCTACAACGGAAGAGTTGCCAGAGTCTTTTGAAAATTCGACTATTCCTATAGGGTGGTCGTCTACTGGGGAAGGGACGCTTAGCATTTCTGATCAGCGTTCTAAAAGCGGAAAACAAGCATTAAAATGGGCAGTTGGAAATGGAAGTAAACTTCAAGTTACTCATTTACCTAATAGGGAGTTAGCCACAGGCGTTAACGGGGGAATAAAATTATGGTTATATAGTGAAAAAGCAACACCAGATCAGTATTTGACGTTTCAATTTGGGACTCCAGAAGAAATAAATGCAAATAATCCCAGATATAAATTTGAAGTTAATATGAATTTTCTTGGTTGGAGAGCTGTATGGATGAGACTAAATAATGAAGCCAATAATTTGCAAAATACAGCTGAATTAACGCCAACTTTATTAGAAATAGTACCTTCAGATGGCATAAAAGATAACAATATATTTATTGATTTATTTCATCTCACTAGTAATGTACATTTTGCTTATTCTGCTGACTATCAGCTTCCTTACATCAATAATGACACTCATAACGAAACTTATCGGGCATCCTTAAAAAAGCCTAGTCTACCTGTAGAGATGGAAATTACTGCTGCACAGAAACAATCGTTTGCTACGACAATGAAACGATTAGATAATTATATCTACGGTGATGATATAAACTTTGATAGTTTGCAAGAAGGTCCTGTTAAAGTTAGATATGAAGCATTATTAAAAAGAATAGCAGAGCGTATAAGCGAATATGATTCGTTTAAAATTTATCGAAGTGAAGACGGTACGATGCGAGGCCCGGGTTTATTTGTAGGTGAAGAAGTAAATGTGACAGGGCAAGCATTGTATGGAAACACACTAGATAATTTCGAGAAAATTTGGACCGCGCTAGTCCACGATTATAAATTGAATGGTAACGAGGAAAGTAAGCAAAAGTTTTTTGAACTCATTGATTATTTCCATGATCAAGGTTGGGCTGAAGGAAGTGGAATGGGTACTCAGCGTAGTATAAAGTTACGTATGTCTGGTTATGTATATGCTATTTATCTTATGCGTGATGAGTTGAAAGAAGCGGGATTACTTGAAAGGGAAATGGCAACTTTACGTTGGTATAGCAAGCTGGGGGATTCATTTGATTTTCGACCGATGGATTTTGAAAGTTTGGATAAAGTTAATACGGATGAAATGAGAACGCTTGTTTTGTATAATTTAATGTACATTTTGATGATGGAAGATACACCAGAGAAAGTACGCTATATGAAAGGATTTGGCGAGTTTGTCACTAAAGCACTTGCTGTTTATTCTGGGTATAGTGAAGTGCTTAAGCCGGGTTATACAGGGTACCATCATGAAACAATGTATATGAATGCATATGCACCGGATGCTATTTTTGTAGGTTCTTTAATTCGCTATGTTACACACGGAACAAGTTTCCAATTAGATAGTAAAACAGCAGATAATATTAAACAATTTTTGTTAGTGCAAAGTTCGTTTGGAAACAAATATGATATGTCTCATAGTGTATCTGGACGATTCATACAACCAATCTCTACTTTACAAAAACAATATATATCGTATGCACTAAATGGATTAGTTGGAGATAATGAATTAAAAAGTATATTTTTGAATTTATGGGATCCGGAAGATCCGACTATAGCAGCGAATTTTTCTAAAAGTGTGGAGAATTCGATTTTTTATTCTGCTACTATTGGCGAATTGCAAATCTCAGAAAGAGCAGCAAAACAATTTGCTGATGAAGGATTAGAAGCAAAGAATCCTCAAACTGGATTTCAAAACTTTAATTATGGTTCTGTTGCGTTATATCGCCAAAATGATTGGCTAGTAACTACAAAAGGATTTAATCAATATAATTGGGACTACGAGCAAGATGCAACTAACAATGTATTCGGACGTTACATTAGTAATGGAAATACGGAAATTATGTTGCAGGGTGGTTACAAAGCAAGTGGTTTAGATGTAACTAACGGTTGGGATTTTAACCGTTGGCCAGGAACGACAACTAAGTATTTTCCAATTAGAGAATTGGAAAACTCCAAACATCGTAATTATTCAGATGAAACTTTTGCTGGCGGGGTAAGCAGCGAAGGAGAGTTCGGAGTATATAGCATGAAAATGCATGATATAACATACGATCCTACGTTTCGTGCCAATAAAAGTTGGTTTTATTTTGGGGATCAAATAATTGCACTAGGATCTAATATAACAAATAACGATGCAAAGCATCCAACCGAAACAACGTTATTTCAATCAAACATGAATAATGAGATCTTACCGTTTTATAACAATTCTATTCAACCGATAACTGAATATCCTTATAATAATCAACCTTCTGAGACTAATATTTGGTTGCTTGACCCATTTGGCAATGGATATATTATTCCTAATACACGAAATGTAAATATTAGACGATCAGATCAATTATCTTATTCAAAAGTGGCTAATAAAGAGACTAATTCATTTGATTATAAAGAAACAGTAGGTAAATACACAACAGCTTGGATAGATCATGGTTTAGCTCCTACAAACGGTGAATATGAGTATGTGATTCTTCCACAGAAAACTCCTCAGGAAGTAGAAGCAGTAGCCCAAAAGTTAGAATACGAGGTGTTGCAAAAAGATAACGCAGCACATATTGTTAAATATGATAATTATCAATCCATTGGATACGCTATCTTCAATCCACCTAAATCGTTTGATTATGGCGTATTGCATAGTGTGGATACACCTGTACTAATGATTGAGAAACTTAAATCAGCAGATCGTGTCGTATTAAGTTTGTCTGACCCCGATCTGAGGTTAGTCAAGACCGGAAAAATGGGTTCGCTAGAAAGAACAAAAACAGAAAGTGAAAGTAAAACAATTACTGTTAAACTTAACGGGCTTTGGTCAATTAATAGTAACCTATCAGTTGGAGTAGAGCTAAAAGATTATAATTATGAAACTCAAACGACGACTTTAACTATCGTAGTTGATAATGGAAAAAACTATAATGTGTATTTAGAAAAAAGAAAATTAGAATTTCAAGATGGTTTTGAAAATTCCAATTTAAGTAATTGGTTGAACACTGAAAATGCTGAAGTTCAAGTTACAAAAAGTAATAGATATATTACAGTTTCCAACAATGATAAAATTAGAGCTAAAGATGGGGATAACTGGGCAGATTATACGTTGGAAGCAGATGTACTTATTAAAAATCGACAAGTCGGACTGGTTTTTCGAGGACAAAGCACTTTAAACCAATATTACTTACTAGATATAAGAAATTACGACAATAAAATTAATTTATTTAAAATGTCTGGCGGAAGTCAAGTTATTAAAAGCGTACCATATAGTGTAGAACTAAATCGATTATATAAACTCAAAATTGATGTCATTGGCAACCAGTTTTCTGTTTTTATTGATGGGGTTGAAGTAATGAAAGGAGAGGATACGAGTAATAATCCCTATACAACAGGAACGGTCGGCATAAGAACGCCAGGTAATCAGGCTAGAGCATCTATTGATAATGTTAAAGTGACAGATAGACAATCAGAGGAAATATTTTTTAGTGATGATATGGAGCAAGGCTTGGATTTGTGGACTAACATAGATAACGTTATAGTTGAATCGGAAGGTCCAGACTTGTTTGAATTAAATCTAGCAAATAATACTTCTATGAGAGCAAATGTTGGTTCAGATTGGAAAGATTACGCTTTAGAACTAGACCTTACTTTATTGCAGAGCGAAACTGGTGTTGTGTTCAGAAGTCAAGAAGATGTAGGTTACTACATGTTGGCGATTAGTGAAGAAAGTTTAAAGTTTTATAAAGTAAATGAAGTTATGGAACTATTGGAAGAAACTGATTTTAAAGCTGAATTAAATAAAAAATACAAAATTCGTATTATTATAAAAGGAACAAAATTCACTGCTTATATAGACGGTACACCTATATTGGAAGCGCAAGATAATAGCTACTTAAAAGGGACAATTGGTTTCAATGTTTCGGCACATTCTCAAGCCTTATTTGACAACGTTATGGTAGAAAAGATAGAGGATTATACGGATGCTACTCTGGAAGATTTAAAAATAAATAGCGTTACTATTAAAGATTTTGCAAAAGAAAAATATTATTACTCTCTTAATGTTCCTTATACAACTGATTTGATTGAAGTATCTTATACTGCTACTGATTCAGAAGCTACTGTAGAAGTGAGCGGGAGCAAACAGCTTATAGTTGGTAACAACATAATATATGTAAAAGTTACGACGAAAAATGGGAAAACAGAAACTTATATTATTGATGTCCATCGAGCTGATGGAAGCAAATTTCCACCAAGTTATGTACCCGATATAGAAGATATAGAAACTAATCCATTAGATGTTTATAGATTGCCTGATCAATTATTGGATAATGCAAGCAGTAATATTGAGGTTAGATTAGATGGTACGGAACGCTCTATTCTAATTACTAAGAAACAGGTTGAGAAATTTAATGGACGGTCATTGATAATTCAAACAGAAACTTCTCAGTGGGAAATGTCTTCTGATACGATTGAATCGATAATAAATGTTACTCCCAAACCAGATGATGCTTCAATTATAATATCTTTGCAAGAAAAGTGGTTTAATCCTCAGAGCATGGAAAAAAAGGTGGAGCAGAGACACGATTTAAATGGCGGTCAGTATAATAATACTGGGCAGCAACTAATATTATCTATCGCAATAATTGACAAAGAAGGAGAAGTAAATAATATTAAAAAAACTTTGAAACCGTTTAAAATTAGCTTTGATATTCTAGAAGATATGAATCCGCATCTATTAGGTGTTTATTATGTAAGCTCTAATGGTGAAATAGAGTATAGAGGAGGGAAAATAAATACAAAGGGAAGAAGAATAGTGGCAGAGGTAGATGCTCTAGGGGAATATACTGTTTATTCGTTTAACGCAAATTTTTCCGATATAAGCAGTAATCATTGGGCTTTTACTAGTATACAACAGTTAACTGCTAAACATATTGTTAAGGGAACTACAGCAACTACATTTTCGCCTAACAATAAAATAACAAGAGCAGAATTTGCTGCGCTTCTTGTACGAGTACTAAGTTTAACTGCTGATAATAAAACGTCTACATTTGTAGATGTAGCGCCTAGTTCTTGGTACTATGATGAAATAGCTGCAGCACAACAAGCTGGCATTATACAAGGTACGCAAGGACATTTTGAACCAAGTAGAAATATTAGCCGCGAAGAAATGGCTATAATGCTTATGAAAGCTTACAATTTGTTAGATAGAGAAACCGAAAATAGTACACCTGTAGAAATTTCTGATAAGCAAATGGTTAGTAGTTGGGCTATTGAGTACGTGCAAAGTGCGCTTGAAGTAGGTTTATTGAAAGGAAGGGATGCAAGAGTATTTGCTCCTACAGAAAAAACATCGCGTGCAGAAGCTGTTCAAGCGATTTATAATTTTTTGAAAATGCTAGAGTAATCAAAAAATTGTCTTAACATTTACAAGCAGATTTGAGTATTGAAGCGATTAAATCTGCTTGTAAATATCATTTATACATAAAATCATTATATATTCATTGTGTTGTGAAATGGTTGACAAAAAATAATAAGCATGTCATTGTGGAAGTACTCATTTTAATATTTTTTCGTTTTAGTTTTCATGTAATGTTATCGATAACTCTGGTAGTATATAATTATTAATTAAATGGAGTGGTAATGATGACCGATCAATTAAGTACTAGCGAGAAGCTTATTGAAGAATGGCGTGGCAATATGGTTGAATGTGAATATTGGGGACATGTATGTGTCATATCGGATACAGGGCAGGTGCAATATGCGGTGGGCGATCCACACTATCGTACTTATTTGCGTTCTTCAGCCAAACCAATTCAAGCGATTCCTTCTTTTGTACATGGCGTTGGCGACAAATTCGGATGGACGGGCAAGGAACAAGCGATTACTACAGCGTCCCACCGATCAGAAGCATTTCATGTAGATGTATTGCAATCGATGTTAGATAAACTTGGTATTAATGAAAGCGATTTAATCTGTCATAGTACTTACCCGCTTAACGTCGCAGCTAGAGACGTTTTAGTGAAGGAGGGTAAACCAGAAAGACGGTTATATCACAATTGTTCAGGTAAGCATTTGGGCATGTTGGGGTTATGTTTAGACAAAGGCTACCCGCTACAAGGATACGATCAGATAGATCATCCGGCACAACAAGAAGTGCTCGCGACACTCGCCATGATGGCAGAATATCCGCAAGAAGATATTGGTATTGCTATTGACGGTTGCGGTTTACCTGTATTTGCATTACCACTTTCACATCTAGCTAAAGCATATTTGAAAATGGCTTGTCCAGATGTAATAGAAGACAGTAACACTCGTGCAGCTGTAGAGAAGATGACTAAGTTAATGAACGAGCATTATGAGATGGTCGCTGGTACGAATATGATTTGCTCCGCTTTGTTAAGGGATGACAATCTGGTAGCCAAAGGTGGAGCTAAGGGAGTATATGCTATCGGATTACGCCATGAGCGAATGGCGATTGCCTTGAAAGTGATGGACGGTTCAGAAGAAAAGTGGCCAATGATCGTAGCTTCTATATTGGAACAAATCGGTTATGAGGGAACAGACACAATAGAGCGATTATATCAATTATGCCCGAAACAATTTATGAATGGGAATGATACTATCGTAGGGGAAAATCGACCAGTGTTTACGTTGGAAGCTAGCGTGTAACATAGTAGGATGTATAGGAATACGAAAACAGCATTAGGCGGAAACCGTAATGATTTCGTCCTAGTGCTGTTTTTTAATTACCTGCATCTCATATCATACAAGCGAAACGACAAGCAAGAAGTATATCGTTATTTGATCCGAAATGTTCGTATAGCATATTTTTTCACTAAAATAGGAGCGATGATGCTATATATAAATGCCAAACCTAAACAGATGGAAGCGAACGAAAAAGAATCAAGCCTTATAACTAAAAATATGCCCCCAAGCCCAGAAACAAAAAAAGAGAACACTTGATATAGCGGATTACGCACATTTTTGTCTGTAGAATAAGGTTGGAATATATAGTACATAAATAAATCATGAATAGAGAAAAACAATGCCAATGACAAAATAGAAACGACTAAATGCAGTGCCCCACTAGATAAAAAATCCACATTGAGTAGTGTAAAATAGGTAGTAAGCACAAATGAAAATAATAGAGCGATCAATAGATTTTGCTGGATAATAAATCGTAAACGAATCCGAAAATGTTCCGGCGCTGCTTTACGATAAAAAGAATAGCGCAGTAAACTAATATCGCAATTATAAAAGTAAGCTCGACAAGTTTTTTCGGACATAAATAAAAAGTACAACAGTAAAAATAAATAAGAGAAATGACGTCCGTTAAACAAATCATTGCTTGCTAATTGTTGTGGAATGATAAAGGTTAAACCGATGATTACCATACCGAATATAACAATTCCAGCTAATTTTTTTTGGAGCGGTTGTCGTAAAAATTTGTGATGACGAAGATGAAATATTTTGTTTAAATATTCAAACCCGCTAAGTTGCTCCAATTTCCGTTTTGTTTTTGGATTAGTCATCTGTAGTTGTAAGTCGTCTGCTTGTAAGGTTACACCACTTTGCTGTTGATCGGTTACCATCTTACCCAAGTCGAGCAAAGGATCATCGTAGTTAGTTGCAGCGTCCGTCACAAGTCGATAATTTTTATAGCGGACCAGCGTTAGACAGGCCCAGCCTCCTAATAACCCCATCATCGATAGAACAATGGAAAATATCGTAGACGTAACAAAGGTAGGTACAATACCAACAATAAGTACGCCGTAAGCTAGCAAACAGCTTATGCCGATAATTGCCCAAACAATTCCTACTTTTTTTATAAGAATTAATTGCATTTTTTTGTATAGTTGTAAGTGTACCCATTCGCTGAATATTCGCCACAAAGTAGCGGTAATTAATAGGAAAAACACATGCCAAACGGTTGCTCCAAGCGGTAACGTAAACCATAACATGACAGGAACTGCAAATATAAAAAATGTAAGGTAACGAGTGAGTAAAGTAGCTTTCATATAGTCGCTCGGATTCATTCGAAATAATTTAATCGCGACATATTTTTTTCGTTTAGGCTCTAATATGGTGGCGCTGCTAACGGCTCCTGTAACAAATGTGAACACAAAGAAAATAAAATAAAAATAAACTAGTTTTTCGTTGTTCGTTAGCTCTGCTCCTAGCAATTGAATGGGTAAGAAGATAGCTAGTCCATAATAAAATAGTTGTATAACTAACTGCCAAATAAGAGATAACGGTATAGCAATGATAGAGAGCCAACGTTTTATTCGAAATTGTGCATACAGTTTAGAAGTTATTAATTTGTTAAGGATCGGTATTTTTTGAGCATAAAAAATAATCATATTGACTATTGTTGCCATTTGAATAGATCGAATAGAGAATACAGTTTTGAGCATCGATACCATCCTTTAAGAAAAGAGTAATAAATATGGTGTTACTATGGGGTGCTGTCGTTGTTTGACTATGTACCCTTAGTTCTGTAATAATTGGATAATTTGTTGTTCGAAATCTGGTTCGTGCAGTAAAGTAGCAGAAACAGTAGATAGATTTCCTTGATGTAGTAGTACGAGTTCGTCACATAAATCAGTAGCTAGTTGCAAAATATGAGTGGAAAAAATAATAATATGATCATGTTTCATATTTCGTAATAGATTTTTCATTTCTAATGCTACGATAACGTCAAATGAGGTTAACGGTTCATCTAACAATATAATTGGTGGCTTCGTTATTAAAAACAATAACATTTGCAGCTTATTTTTCATCCCATGTGAGTAACTTTTAATTAATTTATGTTGGTCTTCTGTCGATAGCGTCATCATAGCAAAGTAGTCTGCGATAGAATGCTCTGGTTGTGCTTGGCGATTCGTTTCTAGAAAAAACTTAATAAATTCATATCCTGTTAAAAATTCTGGCAAAATGGGTAGCGAATAGACGAAGCCGACATCATGGTTAGTAACGGGACGAGTAGTTTCGCCGTCAACTAATAGTGCTTGCCCGCTCGACACCGGTATTTCTTCACTTAAACAGTTGAAAAGTGTTGTCTTTCCTGCACCGTTTCTACCTAATAAACCATAAATCTTTCCTTGTTCAAAAGTAAACGAAACATCTTCGAATATTTTTTTTTGATCGAATTGTTTTGAAATGTGTTGTAATTGTAACTGTAATGGCATAAGTGCACCTCCTATATTGCCTAGTATAGTCATGATCTAGATTAATCCGCAACAATGAAAATATATTTATATGAAATATTCACCAAATTGTAGGTGATAGTTGCGTTGACGATAGATCTTCTAATCTCCATAATATAGGTAGATACTTCAATAGCAAATATAGAACGGAGATAGCATATGATCTATGCAAGTTTAGAAGAGTGTGTTCTTGATTTGGAAAAGCATGGACAGTTAATACGTGTACAGGAAGAAGTGGACCCTCATTTGGAAATGGCGGCTATTCAGTTGAAAGTTTATGCTGCTGGCGGACCAGCTATTTTATTTGAAAATGTGAAAGGTTCCAAGTATAGAGCAGTGTGTAATTTGTTTGGTACCCTAGAGCGAAGTAAATTTATATTTCGAGATACGATTGAAAAAACACAAGAAGTTATTGCCCTGCGAAATGATCCGATGCAAGCATTGCGCAAGCCTCATCGATATGTAGGGACAGCGGTAGCTGCTACTCGGGCATTGCCAGTGAAGAAGCAAGGATTGCCTGCTGAGTTCGAAGAGATAACTATATCCGATATGCCAGCGATTAAAAGTTGGAAAGATGATGGGGGAGCCTTCATTACATTACCGCAAGTCTATTCGGAAGATGTCGATAAGCCCGGACCAATGAATGCGAATCTTGGTATGTACCGAGTACAGCTAGACGGGAACGACTACATCCAAAATAAAGAAGTCGGTATGCATTACCAAATACATCGTGGTATTGGTATTCATCAAACGAAAGCGAATAAGTTAGGTGAACCATTAAAAGTTAGTGTATTTGTTGGCGGTCCGCCTTCGCATACGCTATCTGCTGTTATGCCTTTACCAGAGGGAATGAGTGAGTTAACGTTTGCTGGATTGTTAGCAGGTCGTAACTTTCGCTATAGTTATGTGGACGGTTATTGCATTAGCCATGATGCCGATTTTGTTATAACGGGAGAATTGCACCCAGACGATTTAAAGCCAGAAGGACCGTTTGGTGATCATTTGGGTTACTATAGTTTAGTTCATCCGTTTCCAGTCATGCGCGTGCATAAAGTATATGCGAAGAAAAATGCGATTTATCCATTTACAGTAGTCGGCAGGCCGCCACAAGAAGATACATCTTTTGGGCAGTTAATTCATGAGCTAACAGGTAGTGCTGTCCGTCAAGATATACCGGGTGTAAAAGAAGTACATGCTATCGATGCAGCGGGTGTTCATCCGCTTTTGTTAGCGATTGGTAGTGAACGATATACTCCGTTTCAAACGGTAGACAGACCAGCGGAATTGTTGACGATTGCTCATCGTATTTTAGGAACTGGTCAGTTGAGTTTAGCAAAATATTTGTTTATCGTTGCCACAGGTGCAGCTGAGCAGCAATCATTGAGTGCTTATCATATCGAACAATTCTTTACTTATTTGTTAGCGCGCATTGATTTACGAAGAGATATTCATTTTCATACGAATACAACGATTGATACGCTTGATTATACAGGTGAAGGAATGAATCAGGGAAGTAAAGTTGTGTTTGCAGCCGTCGGAGAGCCAATTAGAACGCTATGTGAAGCTGTACCTGGTTCAGTAGAAAAGCTGTTAGCCCAAACTTCATTTAGCAAGCCAAGATTTGTTATGCCAGGAGTTATTTCGATAGAGGGTCCAGTAGTAACTGATGCACTTGCAGGTGAACAACAGATGGAGCAATTAAGTGACTTGTTAGCGCAAGCGAATCTAGCAGATTGTCCACTCATTGTTGTGGCGGATAATAGCCCTTTTATTAGTGCAGATCTATCTAATTTTCTTTGGGCAACATTTACTCGCAGTAATCCATCACATGATATATATGGTGTTAATAGTAGTACAAAGTATAAGCATTGGGGATGTGACACTGTTATTATTGATGCTCGGCGTAAGCCGCATCATGCACCGCCATTACTTGCAGATGATCAAGTGGAACAAAATATACAACGATTTTTTGCCAAAGGTGGCAGTTTAGCTTCGTTATCGATTATAGAGGAATAACAACCTACTTTGCGATTGTTTAGCTTGTCATGTTTGCACACAGATGTGATATTAGTTATGCTATTAAAAGAAAATAGACATTTATATGTTATTAATTAAACAAAGTGGGTTTGGTTGCAATGAAGATGGATCGTAGTATAATGCATGCACTGAATAAGCGAAATGTGATTAGCATTATTCGGGAAAGTGGACAAATTAATAAAGCCGAAATTGCTCGTACTATCGGTTTGAGCATTCCAACGGTAATGAAAATTACAGATGAACTGATAGACAGAGAAATTGTGCGTGATAGTGGTAAAGGATTGAGTAGCGGTGGGAAACCACCGCAAATGTTAGAATTTGCTGCGGATAATTATTTTATTATCGGTGTAGATATCGGTACTACTAACATTAATTGTATTATGATGGATCTTGCCGCTCGAATTATTTATCAACAAGTTGTACCGACAGGTGTGACGGATGGATTTACTGTCATTATTAACCGGATAATCAAAGTCATAGATCGTGTTATTGCATCAGCAACAGCTGAACAGCAGCAACGTATACTAGGTATTGGGCTTGGCATGCCAGGGCTGATTGATCCGGCTACGGGTAAAGTGTTATTTTCTCCTGATTTTAAATGGGAAATGATAGACTTGTTGCCTCCAGTGCAAGCGGCGTTTCGCTATCCTGTATTGATTGATAATGTTACACGGGTGATGGCTATAGGACAACGATATTTCGGGTTTAGTCAACATGATGTAGATAGTTTTATTTGTGTGAATTTAGGGCATGGCATTGGTTCCGCTCTGTTTCTCGATGGTCGATTATATAGTGGTAGCTCGGGTAGTTCTGGCGAGTTGGGTCATATGACGATTGTGCAAGATGGTCCACTGTGCGTTTGTGGTAAGCATGGTTGTTTAGAAGCGTTAGCATCTGGCAATGCCATTTTGAATCAAGCAAAACAACAGTTTCAGATGGAGCATGTAACCGAAGCCAAAGATGTGTTTGTTGCTTGGGAAGCGGGAGATGAGCGAGCGAAGACGATTATCACTACTGCTGCACAGCACATCGGAACGGCACTGGCGCTAATGATTAACTTGCTTGATCCGCAAATCATTATTTTAGAAGGTGGATTATCTCGTGCAGGGGAAACGTTTTTGCAATTAATTATTAAAACAGCGGAGCAACAGCAAATGAAGTATGCGGGTAGAGCAACGAAAATTGTTGTATCTACATTAGCGGAAAATTCAGCTGCGATCGGAGCTGCTACCATTATATTAGATCGTTTTATTCAATTTGGTGGCGATAAAGATTCGTTAACAGATGTGTATGGTGAATAGAATAGGGGAAGGGGGAGAGGATTGACAACTTCGTCGACTCCCCATATACTTACTTAGTAAAGTTAAGTAAGTATATGACAATGAAAATAATGTCAGGAGGATGGATAATGAAATATCGTAAACTTGGTCAAACAGGATTGGATGTATCTGCACTTAGTTTTGGAGCATCGTCACTTGGTTCTGTGTTTAAGGAAGTAGACGAAGGTCAAGCGGTTAGAACTGTTCATACAGCTGTAGATGCAGGTATTAATTTAATCGACGTATCTCCTTATTACGGGCTAACGAAAGCGGAAACAGTACTAGGTAAAGCACTACTTGAAATTCCACGCGACAAATATTACTTATCTTCCAAAGCAGGACGTTACGGAGCCGATGAATTTGATTTTGCCCCAGCCAGATTAGTCAAAAGTGTTGATGAAAGTCTACAAAGATTGCATGTTGATTACTTGGACTTTTTATTTTTGCACGATATTGAATTCCGCCCACTAGATGCGATAGTAGAAGAGAGTATTCCTGCGTTAGAGCGCTTGAAACAACAAGGGAAAATTAGGTTTGCAGGAATTTCAGGCTTTCCAATGGCAACTTTCGAGAAAGTGCTACAGCAAGTTGATGTCGATGCAATTTTATCCTACTGCCATTATTCTTTAAATGATAATCGTTTGTTAGAATTGTTACCATTGCTGGAAGAAAAACAAGTGGCGTTAATTAATGCCTCTCCACTTTCGATGGGACTGCTTAGTACACAAGGTCCGCCAACATGGCATCCTGCTGGTGCAGAGATTGTTGAAGCTTCGAAACGAGCTGCTGATTTCTGTCATGCCAACGGACTTAATTTGTCTAAATTAGCAGTGCAGTATAGTCTTCATAATGAAAAAATACCTACCACACTAGTGAGTACAACAAAACCAGAAAACATCTTACAAAATATTGCTTGGATGAATGAAGCGATTGATTTGGATGCGCTTTACGAAGTTCAAAAAATATTACAGCCTATTCATAATCAAACATGGATTTCTGGTTTGCCAGAAAATAATTAGTCTAAAAATGAGGAGGATTATGACGATGAGCACTACTGTAAGTACGATGAAAGCAATAGTTTGTCAGTCGCCCGACCATTTTGAATTAGTAGATAAAGAAAGACCGGTGGCAAAAGCAGGAGAGGCTTTGCTCCAAGTGAAAAAGATTGGTATTTGTGGAACGGATCTGCATGCCTATCGTGGTCGACAGCCTTATTTCGTATACCCACGTATACTTGGACATGAGTTATCCGCAGAAATTGTAGCAATCGGAGATACAGTTGCCCCGTTTCAGATAGGGGATAAAGTTACTGTCGTTCCTTATATGAATTGTGGTACTTGCCATGCATGTGAGCAGGGAAAAACGAATTGCTGTGAACGTTTAGAAGTGCTTGGAGTTCATCGAGATGGTGGAATGCAGCAATATATTACTGTTCCATACGCTCACTTAGTAAACACCAATGATATCAGTTTGGATGCAGCAGCAACGATTGAATGTTTAGCGATTGGAGCTCATGCTGTTCGTAGAGCAGAGGTGAAGAAAGGACAATATGCTTTAGTTGCAGGTGCAGGTCCCATCGGGCTTGGTGTGATGAAGTTTTTGAAATTACAGGGCGTACATGTTATTGCACTAGACATGAATGAAGAACGGCTAGCTTTTTGTAAACAGTGGGGCGCAGCAGATGACACGTTGCATGTTGCGGATCAACCACTTGAGAAGTTGCAAGAAATAACGAATGGTGCGCTTGCGCAAGTTGTGTTTGATGCTACTGGTAATACAGCGGCGATGGAAGCAGCATTTCATTACGCTTCATTTGGCGGAAAAGTAGTTTATGTTAGTTTGGTAAAAGGTAATATTTCGTTTAGTGATCCAGATTTTCATAAGAAAGAAATGACATTAATGGGTAGTCGTAATGCAACGATGCAAGACTTTGAGCATGTCCTTGCGGCTATTCGAGAGGGACATGTGGATACGGATGCATTTATTACTCATGGTAGTACTTTCGAGACGATGATCGAACATTTTGAAGATTGGCTTAAACCAGAAACAGGCGTAATTAAAGCAATGGTTACCGTATAAACACAAAACGTATGTACTTCATCATTTACTCGAATATGAAAGGATGGTATTAGTAATGAGAATTGATTCCCATCATCATTTTATTGATTATAGTGAAGCAGAATATCCATGGATTGACGATAACCATGCTGCTATAAGACGTTCTTTCTTTCCAGAGGAATTAAAGTCTGTATTAGATACTCATAATATGGATGGATCAGTTGTTGTACAAGCACGTGAATCTCTGCAAGAGACGAAGTGGTTAATTCAGTTAGCGGATCAAAATGATTGGATTAAAGGTGTTGTTGGTTGGGTAGATCTATGTGCGGATGATATTGAGCAACAATTGCAAGAGCTTGTCCAGTTAAGTCCTAAATTTAAAGGCGTGAGACATGTACTGCAAGGAGAGTCTGACGATCGTTTTATGTTACGTGAAGACTTCAGGCGTGGTATATCTAAACTAGCTCCGCTCGGTCTTACGTATGATATTTTAATTTTCGAAAAACATTTGCCATATGCGATAGAACTGGTAAAACAATTTCCGACTACTGCTTTTGTAATTGATCATATAGCTAAGCCAGTCATCAAGGAGCAATCCTTTGCAAAATGGAACGAGGACATCCGTAAAATTGCAGAATATCCGAACGTCTGTTGTAAAGTATCGGGAATGGTAACGGAAGCGCACTGGGGACAGTGGAAAGCAGCAGATTTCGCGCCTTATTTGGAAGCAGTATATGCAGCTTTTGGTGCCGATCGCTTAATGTTCGGTTCCGATTGGCCGGTTTGTACATTAAGTGGCACTTATTCTGAAGTATATCAATTAGTAGACACGTTTATTGCGCAATTGCCAGCAGAGGATCAAAGCAAAATTATGGGCGAAACATGTGTGAAGTTTTATGGGCTTTAAGTCTAATGCTCCGCTTACAGGTGGAATTTTAAGAACAGCTTTTTGTTTTGAAGCGCATGGCTAACGTATCCCATTGGCTCAGTGGAAAGTTAAAGATGCGATACGGTACTGAGCCAGAGGGATACGTCATAAAAGGAGATGTGGTACTGAGCCAGAGGGATACGTCATGAAAGGAGATGCGATACAGAGCATGATACTAGGTTAGCGGATAACTATGGTTGGACTTTGCAAGGTGTAACGAAGAAATATAGCGTTAATTTGCTGAAATCAGGCAATTTTAAAACCTAAGGAAGATATTTCACGTTATTTGCTTGAAAACAGTTGTTTTCTAGTCCACTTTGCCTAAATAAGTATAAATATCTTCGTTACATTTTATAAAGTGCTGAAATATGTGATATAACGTGAAAAATCTTCGTAAGCAAACGCAGCACCTTGCAGCGTGAGGCTTGATTAATTGCTCCACAACAATTTGGGCACAACAGCTTTCCGTGATCATTTTATTTGTTTACTCCAAGTTGCCCACAGTTAATAGACAGACAGCCTCTATTTAGCTGATAATTACTTTGAAAAAGCAGGTTATTATTCTATGCTATAACATAGACAGAACAAGCTGATTGTACTATGATGAAAGGGGTACCAAACGGGCCTGATAAGTTGAATAAATAGCTGGAGGGATAGGAATCATGACTGATAAAAAAATAAAGATAGCGGTTATTGGAGCGGGATCGATTGCAACGTCGCAACATATTCCAAACTACAAAAAGCTAGAAAATGTAGAAATTAAGTATGTTGTTGATATTATTCCAGAACGTGCCGAGCAAGCAGCTGAAAAATTTGGTATTCCTTTTATGGCAACAGATTACAAAACGATTTTAAATGACCCAGAACTGGAAGCGGTTTCTGTTTGTACGCCAAACTATGCTCATGCTCCGATTACGATTGATTTTTTGAATGCAGGAAAGCATGTACTTTGTGAAAAACCAGCAGCACTTAATTTAACAGAAGCAAAACAAATGCAGGAAGCGGCTGTTCGTAACAATAAAATGCTTAACATTGGTGTAGTGAACCGTTATAATACAGCAGTTAATCATATAAAAAATATGATTAATGCAGGAGAATTGGGCGATATTTATCATGTATATTGTTCCTTCCGGGCACATCGTTCTATTCCAGGGTTGGGTGGAGCTTTTACGACGAAAGAGAAATCCGGTGGTGGGGTTTTAGTTGATTGGGGAGTCCACTTTTTAGATATTATTTTCTATTGCTTAGGTGATACGAAGATTAACAGTGTATCTGGTGCAGTTTATAATGAGATGGCAAAAGATATGCAATCCTATGCTTATACAAGTATGTGGGCAGGACCACCAGATTATAGTGGTATAAATGATGTTGAAGATTTTGTAACAGGTTTAGTACGTACTACTGGTCCAACAATTAACCTTAATGGAGCTTGGGCGCAAAATATCGGTGAATCAGCAATGTTTATCGAGTTTTTGGGAGATAAAGCAGGTATTAAATTAAACTATGGTGGCGACTTTACCGTATACTCTTCCAAAGGAGAAGTATTGACAGAGACTTTACCAAGCTATGCAACAACGGATATGTTTTTTGAAGAAATGAAAGATTTTATTCGTTCTGCGCAAACTGGTGAAAAATCACGCTCTCATATTGATCAGGTTATTATCACAACAGAAGCAATGGATGCTCTTTATGAATCAGCAGATAAAGCAAGCGAAATCAAACTATAAGTTCATTATGTAGTGATGGAAACAAGTGCCTCTTATTTTGGTGGAGAGGTGCTTGTTTTTTTGGTTAAAATATCTTTTTTAAAATCATTGAGCGGAGAATAAATTCTTGGATAAGTATCGTATAATAGATTTTGCTTCTTTTGCATCCATTGTGCTGTATTGGTTTAAATGTATTGTAAATATGCGCAAGTTGTATTGCTTGTTTATTCTTTCTTTTCTATACTTTGAATGAAAATATCATTTTAGCAAAGTTGAGGAGAGCGAATAATGAAAAAATTTAAAACGTTATTATTGCTTACACTATCGATGTTGTTAATGTTACCAAGTATGGTTGCGGCAGCAGAAGTAACAAATGAATCGAATGAAACAAAAGGTTTGCTTTTTACACCTGTTTATGAAAGTTATATGCAGTTAGAAAAAATGCTTGATAATATTCCTAATACGGTAGAAATGACAGTAAAGCTTAATAAAGATCCAGGAGTAAGGCAAGTTCTGTTTGGAAATTTTGGCAATAATGCTACTACTTCTTTTTCCATCGAAATTACAGCGGACAATCAGTTGCGTTATTACGAAACAAATAATGGACCTGCCATTGATTTGAAAACGAGTGGAAAGCAAATAACGACTGGGGAATGGACGAAGCTTGCCATTACAAGAGACGTTGCTGCTAAAACAGTAAAAATGTGGCAAGATGGCACGATGATAGCGGAATTTACAAACCGTAATATTTCTCCACAAGTAGAAATGAAAAACTTACACAGAATCGGTACGGACACAAGGTCGTCGATGTATATGGGCGGGGAATTGCAGGAACTACGCTTGTGGAACGAGACATTAACAGAAGAACAACTGCATACGCCGATTGATGGTAGAGAAGCGAGTTTGAAGCATGCGTGGACATTTTCTCCAGACGCTCTAAAAACGACGAATGTTATTGCAGATATAAAGGGACAAAATCAGCTGACAGCACAGAACTTTCCGGTGGATGCATCTAATTTATTTCCTGAAGACTACGTTAGTGCTTTTACGGGGAGTGGAACTAACTTTGCCGATGGTCAGCTCGAAATAGCTGCAAAAGAACGAATTGCTGACGCACCTCGTACAGTAGAAGCTTGGGTGAAAGTTGGTAAAAATCCACAGGATTTTGCACAAGCGGGAACGATTGTTGGAAATTATTTTGATAACTACTATCATGATATATCTCGTTTTAATTTTGAAATAAATGCTCTAGGAAACCCACGTATCTATTGGAAATCAGGGCTAGGGTCTGCACTAGAATATACAGCTAATAATGTTAACGTGAAAATTGGTGACTGGGTGCATGTGGCGATTACATTGGATGCTACAAACAATAAAGCGACAACATATATTAATGGAGAGCAAGTACACGAAAGCAATACCAATGTTGCTATCCCAACGGATAGAACAGCGCGTGAGATGAAAATTGGTTCTGATTATCGTGGTTACAAAAATACGAATACTCCTACTCGTAATTTTAATGGAGAACTAGCGGATGTGCGAATCTGGTCGGAAGTACGTTCAGCTGACCAAATTAAAGCGAATTTTGATCAATATGTCAATGGTGATGAGCAATCTTTAATGGTCAATTGGAAATTGGATCAACAACAAGATGGTGTTTACGCTGATCACTCTACTCAACAAAATGATGCATTAATTTACGATGATGAAGATACGAACTGGCTTGCACCACAATTTGCGGAAGGTGATTATTCCATCGTGGTCATTCCAGATACGCAAAATATTGTAGAGTATAAGCCTACAGAGTTTAAACAAAGTATGCAGTGGATAAAAGATAACAAAGAAAAACACAATATTCAATTCGCTATTCAAGTTGGAGATTTGGTAAACAATCCTAACAGTGATGTACAGTGGAAAACAGCGCAAGAAGGTATGACTATATTAGATGGCACACTTCCTTACGTATTTTTACCAGGGAATCATGATATGAGCTGGAGTGGACTAAATCGTAATACAACAAAGTATAATAAATATTTCCCTTATGAGAAGTATTCTAAACAAGCAGGTTTTGGTGGAGCATATGTTGAGGGGAAAATGGACAATACGTATCATACATTTAAAGTCGAGGATGTTGAGTATTTAGTAGTAGCTATGGAATTTGCACCAAATGATGATGTGTTAAAATGGGCAAACGATGTTATTAAAGCTCATCCAGATAAACGAGTCATTATTACGACTCACTCTTATATGTATCATACTGGAGAGCAAATTTCGACGAAGCATATGGATTATCCTTCTAGATATTTGGCAGATGGTAATAATGGCGATGATGTCTGGAACGAGCTAGCGAGTTTGCATGAAAATGTAGTACTAGTTGTGTCTGGTCATATTGGTTATCCTGATCTGGCTAAGCGAGAAGATGTAGGAGTTCATGGTAATAAAGTGAAGCAAGTGCTTGTTGATGCACAGTTTATGCAGCACGATCTGGGTATGATGATGTTAATGACATTCAAAAAAGGTAGCAATGATGTAGATGTCAATTGGTACTCCGTAACAAAAGATAAATTGCATCGAGCAAAAAATCAATATACAGCGGAGATGAACATTTACCCTGATACAACAACTCCAACGACAGAGCCGGTATTACAAGTCGAGGATAAATCGGTAGTAGCGGGGAAAGAAGTAGAAGTTCCTTTGACTATTACTGGTGGTCAGCAACTGAAGGGGCTTGAAGGTGTCCTGCAATACGATGAGCAGTTGTTAACATTTGAAAAATTTGAATTGAAACAATTTAATGAGAAAAGTGTGATCAATAGTAGCACTGCTGGGAAAATTAGTTTTGCTGGTCTAACGAATCAGACGATTGCTCCAGAAAAATCGGTTATTGGTACGGTAACGTTTAAGGCTAAAGCGGATATTCCAGAAGATGTTATTTCAACAGCATTGACACTTACGAAAGTGAAAGGTGTACAAGACTTAAATGATGGCAATAGTGTAGAACTAAATGTTGTAGTGAAGGATGGAAAGATTACATTTATAACCGGTTTAGTTGGCGATATAGATAGTAATGGGCTGATCAATATAGTGGATGCTCGCTTGTTATTGAAGATGCTTGTTTCCGATAATCCAGAACAACTACAAAACAAACAAAAGATAGCTGATGTGAATAACGATCAAAAAGTTGATACGGCTGATGTGCTTGCTCTATTACAAATGATTGCTGATCGTTTAGTAACGACAGACTAACTAAAAACTAATGAAACTGATACAGAGAGTGAAGTTAATCTATCGAGATTAACTTCACTCTCTTGTTAATTATCCGCTATGTAGTCCGTAGACCAGTACTCAGACTCGACTTAAGTCCAGTGCAAAAACCGCCGTAAGTCCGTTTTGAAAAACATGAAAAAAATCTATACTTAGTACATAAGCAAAGACAAGCGAACTGTTACACATAATAATAGATGAAACCCAGTTCGATGGAGAGAGGAGACGAAGAAACAAATGAACGGAAAAAGTTCGATTGGAATTATGTTGATCGCAATTGGAGGGTTGGCAGTACTTCATTTGCTCGGTATTAAATTTAGCTTTATTATTGGCTTACTGTTGCCATTCATACTTATTGGTCTAGGAGTGCTAAGTCTCTCCTACAAAAGAAAAGTACTTGGCAGTATACTTATTGGAATAGGTGCAATTATGTTGTTAGGTAAATTGAGTGTTATCTTTATATGGATACTTGCTATCGGCTTAGTAGCTGGTGGTGTTGCTCTAATAAAAAATAACAGCAGACAATTTTAATAGGAGGATGTCGATATGAGCATTGTAAGACGAGTGAGAGATATAACAGTAGCTACACTAAACGATCGTTTGGAAAAAGCAGAAGACCCGATTAAATTAATTGATCAATTTTTGTGGTCTACACGAGATGAAATTATACAAGCAGAAAAGTTATACCAGCAATATGCAGCTCATCATAATCATTTGAAAGCTCAGTGGCTGCAAGCAGATCAACAAAAGCAACGCCGGGAACAACAAGCCCTTACAGCTCTGAAAGCAGGAGAAGAACAACTAGCTCGTATAGCGTTGGAAGAAAAAACAATTGTAGAAGAACGAGCGCAGCAATACAAAGGTTTATATGAGCAAAGTAGAGAGCAAATGTTAGACCTAGAAGAACAACTACGTCAATTGCGTACCGAATATCAAATGGTTTATGATAAGCGAGAATATTACGTGGCACGAATGGAGTCACTTCGATTACAACAACGATTTAATCATCGCTATGGTGCTCAAGTGAATCAGCCGCAGCCAGGAAGCATGTTCCGTCGAATGGAAGATCAAATTACCGATATGGAGTATGAAGCTAGAAGTTTACGTGAATTACGTCAAGGATCGCAAGCATCTTACTCGGACAGCAGCCCTGGCAAAAGCGAGAGAATGAACTCGATCATTGAGCGAGAAATGGCGGAATTAAAGCGTAAACTGGAGAAGGAAGGTTGATCGCATTGAAAAAACTATACCGTTCAAGAAGGGATAGCAAGTTAACTGGGTTGTGCGGTGGACTAAGCGAATATATGAATGTAGATGCTACTCTAATCCGAATATTGTTAATTGTTGCCTCTATATTTTCAAGTGGGATAGTCGTATTTATCTACATCGTCGCTGCTATGGTCGTGCCGAAAGAGCCTCATGATAATAGTCAGTATGGTCATGGCAATTATTATAACGGTTCACAGTATGGTCCCCCTCCAGGAGGAGGTCATGGTCAGCAATATTACGGACCGAACCATAATAATCAAAGACATGGTCCTACATGGAATGATCCACCGAGACAATATAATCAACAGAATGAGCAACAATTTGATAGTATGATGGATGATTTAGAGAAAAAAGCACTTAGACGTGAGATCGAGGAATTAAAATCCAAATTAGAAGAGTCCAAGAAGGGAGATAATAATAATGGGAATTTTTAAACGAGTAAAAGATATGACAAAAGCGTCGGTAAATGAGGTATTAGACAAAATTGAGGATCCAATTGCAATGTTGAATCAATACTTGCGTGATATGGAAATAGAAATTCATCAAGCAGAAGTGACTGTTGCCAAACAAATGGCAAATGAACGTCGGATGAAACATCGACTAGATGAAGCGGTTCGTGGAGTTGCAGAGCGTGAGTCGAAAGCAGAAGCAGCGATAAGAGCTGGTCAAGAAGAATTAGCAAGACAACTATTGGAAGAAAAACTGTACTTCGATCAAAAAGCGACAGAATATATGGATTTGCATACACAAACGAAAGTGCAAGCAGATGAGTTAATGCAACAATTGCATCAAATGAAAGAAGAGTTTTACAAAATGCGTAACAAACGCAATGAGCTTTCATCTCGTGCTCAAATAGCTAAGGCTCAAAAACAAATGGCACAGCTTACAAGTAACCACAGCATTGATAGTGGCAATGCATCACGCGGTTTCCACCGCATGGAAGAAAAAATTATGCAAATGGAAGCTGAAGCAGATGTATTCCGTACACCATACTCCTTCCAATCTACCTCTACAACGAATGTAGTAAGTAGTGCTGAACTGGAAAGACAAATGAAAGTAGATGCGCAGCTAGAAGCTTTGAAATCAAAAGTGAATGGTCCTACAACTTCACCTGTGTCACCTAATGCTGAGGCTGATGAAGCTACAGACGAAACAAACAACTAACAGAATAGAAGGATAGTATGCAGTAGCAGGTGGCAAATGTCATCTGCTACTTCCTATGTGTTATAGTTATTACATATAATTTGGTATATTTTGTTATGTTGATATAGCGATCAGAAACATGACCATAGAGAGGGCGAAATCTAATGGCATCCAAGCAACAAACGAACAATACGGGGCAGGATAACCATGCGAAGATAGAACATAAACGAAAATATAAAGAAACGATACTATGGTTATTAATCATTGTTGGATTAGCACTTATTGTGTTACAAGCAACCGGTATTATAAAAGTAGCTACGTTACAAGGGAAATGGCCAATCTTTAGTTTAATAGCAGCCGGTGTAGGGCTTGCAGGTGCGACGATCTTTAGTTATTTTCGCAATTTACGTTTAAAAGCAGCGCTGAAAAAGTTAATGGATCAACAGAAAAGACGTTCGACGAACGTGACGTTGCCTGGGCCGGATGAAGATTCTGGACTGGACTTGGAAGAGCAAGCGGCGGAAACTTTGTGGAAAGAACAAGTGAAATTTACTGCAGTAATCGAAGAGAGACAACGTTTGGCACGTGAACTACATGATGCAGTTAGCCAACAATTGTTTGCTATATCGATGACAGCTACAGCAGTAAGTCGTACAATAGAAAAAGATTGGGAAAGAGCGAAACGACAAGTACAATTAATTGAAGAAATGGCTGCGGTAGCTCAGTCAGAGATGCGAGCGTTATTACTACATTTGCGACCAGTGCATTTGGATGGGAAAAATTTGGGTCAAGCGTTACACCTATTGGTGGAGGAGTTAAAACAAAAAATTCCGATGAACATTATACTTGAGGTAGATGAAAATTTATCGTTATTAGTGGAAGTAGAAGATCATTTGTTTCGAATTGCGCAAGAAGCGTTGTCCAATACACTGCGTCATTCTAAAGCAGATCAAATGATCATCAAATTGTTAGGTTATGATAATAAAGTACATTTGACGATACAAGACAATGGGATAGGCTTTGATGTTGATACGAAAAAGCAAACTTCATATGGGTTATTGACGATGGAAGAAAGAATAAACGAACTTGGTGGGACACTTGTTATTATGTCAGAACCTAATGAAGGAACGACGATTTATTTATCTGTGCCATTGGTTAGTGTTGGGCAAGTAGAATAGGAAGGCGGTCAAAGGGGAGATGGATAATAGTATGCCGAGTAATGAAGCTATAAAGGTTTTACTAGTCGATGATCATGAAATGGTTAGAATAGGGCTTGCCGCTGTATTAGATACGGAAGATGGGATTGAAGTTGTTGGTGAAGCGAGTAACGGTGCGGATGGTATCCGTTTAGCTTTGGCGTATCAGCCGGATGTTGTATTGATGGATTTGGTAATGGATGGAATGGATGGCGTAGAAACGACGGCAAAGCTACTGGAGCAAATGCCTGATTGCAAAGTTATCGTACTAACCAGTTATATCGATGATAGTAAGTTATATCCTGTTATCGAAGCGGGCGCAATCAGTTATTTGTTAAAGACTTCAAGAGCAACAGAAATAGCTGATGCCATTCGTGCTGCTGCTAGAGGGCAATCAGTATTGGAATCGCAAGTAGCGGCAAAAATGATGAACCGGATACGTCAGCCGAAAGAAAGCAAACAAGTGCAGTTGCATGATGATTTAACGGAAAGAGAAATGGACGTATTAAAGCGTTTAGCTAAAGGAATGTCCAATCAAGAAATTGCGGATGATTTGTTTATAGGTGTGAAGACGGTCAAGTTTCATATTACGAATATATTTAATAAGCTGCACGTTGATGATCGGACTCAAGCAGCAATATATGCACATAAACAAGGTATTGCAGAATAATTGTCAAGTTCAGACAATGGTGTCGGCTATTCATTCATATTGTATGAGGCTTTCTGTAAAGATCATTTCATGTAGAAGAGACACTGTTTTTTGTCACGAAAGAGCTAGTCGAATTACCATTCATTACGTAGGAAAAAGAGAAGTTTTCACTGTTTATTAGAAGTTTTCACTAATGACTAGTCAGAAAATTTAATATCGGGCATAATGAAGCTCCAAAGCTGTGAGGAGGGAATTATGCTCATGTCATCTGTACAAATTTATTGTAAATCTAGCAGTAGTGAAGAACTATTAAAGCAAGGAAACAAACGAACGCAGATAAAACAAACGAAACAAGTGAATCAAACTAATCGTACATCAACGTCTGGCTCACATAAGCCGCGCAGAAAAGTAAAGCTGCGCTTTTTGGTTTTGCTACTAGTTTTACTTATGTCAACAGCTTGGTTGCAAGGGGAACAGGTAAGCTCCACAGAAAGTGTGACGCAATTGCTGCAATATGATGTGGAGCAGTTGTGGAGTATGAAACAAGATTGGCAAAGCTCCGCTACAAACGAACGAGAAGTATGGGAAATACGTTGGCAGTTTTACTCACCAAATTTGCAAGCGAAAGATATATTAGTAGAAAAGTTGTTCGTAGATAGTCCATACAGAAAAGTTGCTAAACGAATGACAAACAATGGACGAACAATTACGGCTCAAGTGCGAGATCTTGGTCAAATTTCTATTCATCAAATGACAGATGAACAGGTGGATATAGATGCTATTGCGTCAGAAGAACGCCATCATAATATGGCTGTTATTTGGTCAACGAATGAATGGCAGGAAGATGAAGCGATAACGAAACAACAAGTAGTTAAAGCAGTGAAGAAAATTACCCAGTTAATTACAGACATTTCGACAGAGACGAAGTATAGTATTAAGGTGCAATTAGCAACAGCTGTAGATCAATCATTGGCACAATTAACGAGAGAAGCTCAAGCGATAGAAGTAGTAGGCAATGACAACTACGATGATGAGCAATTAGCGAGTGGGCTTTACTATACACCGTTAATTAAAAATTACTTATTTATGTCGGATGGTAGTAAAGCAAATATACAGTTTGCACTCTTTTCTGATCCAGCCTTACGACATGCCAGACTTACGATTGGTGTGCCAGCAATTAGCGGTGAGTTTTAAACCAAATGCACTATTTTTCTTTGTTGATTAATGGCGTAAAGCGGTAGGATATGCTAAACTACATATCATGTGGTTACGATTAAAATTTATAAGAGAGAATGAGGCATATGACCTACCATAATGCAATAAATCCTTCTGTTCAAGCAGAAGGGGCAGTTTATTTTTTGTTTGGTGCAACAGGAGATTTAGCGAGGCGGAAGCTGTTTCCAGCTCTGTTTAGTTTATATAAGGAAGGCAAGTTGTCTGAAAACTTTGCAGTTATTGGATTAGCACGTCGTCCGCGCACAAATGAGCAGTTTCGTAATGATTTATATCAATCGATAAGTGAATTTTGTCGCTATAAAGTGGATGATGAACAACTGTTTCAATCGTTTAGCAAACACTTTGAATATATGTCACTTGATATAAATAATTTAGATGGTTTTAAAGAGTTGAATCGTTTGGCAGAAAGTTTGGAGAGTCGTTTTGATATTACTGGTAATCGTCTGTTTTATTTGGCGTTAGCACCATCGTTATTCGGCTCTGTATCTTTGAACTTGCGTGACGGTGGTTTACTCCATACCGATGGTTGGCATAGACTCGTTATCGAGAAGCCGTTTGGATATGATTTGCAATCTGCGCAAGCATTAAATGAGCAATTGAATGAAGTGTTTAAAGAAGAGGAAATATATCGAATAGATCATTATCTTGGCAAAGAAATGGTGCAAAACATTCAAGTGATTCGCTTTGCTAATGCTTTGTTTGAGCCGCTGTGGAATAAAGATCATATAGCTAACGTACAAATTACGTTATCTGAGACGGTTGGAGTAGAAGATCGTGGTGGATACTATGATAAATCAGGTGCGCTTAGAGATATGGGACAAAATCATATGTTACAAATGTTAACGATGATTGCTATGGAGCCGCCAAGCCGCTTGCATGGAGAAGCCATTCGAGATGAGAAAGTAAAAGTACTTCGTTCGTTGCGGAGCTATGAGAATAGTGAAGAGGTGCGGAAGCATGTGACGCGAGGTCAGTACACCGCAGGTCAAGTGGAGCAAACGAGTTTGCCTGGTTATCGGGAAGAGCCTTCCGTCAATCCTGATTCTATTACAGAAACATATTTTGCAGCAAAAGTATTTGTCGATAATTTCCGTTGGGCAGGAGTACCTTTTTATATTCGAACTGGAAAGCGGATGCCGGTAAAAACGACGGAAGTAGTGGTGGAATTTAAGTCGATGCCACAAAATGTGCTATTTGCTAAAAAGCAAGATTTGGCACCTAATTTGTTAGTCATCCGAGTGAATCCAATTGAAGGTATTTATATTAAAGTGAATGCCAAAACACCTGGATCGGATAGTGCTATTCAGCCAGTGGCAATGGAGTTTTGTCAAAGTTGTCAAATTGGTCTTAATACACCAGAAGCCTATGAGCGATTAATTTATGATGCGGCTCGAGGCGATGCTACTTATTTTACAAGATGGGATGAAGTAGCTCAAGCATGGAAGTTTGTTGATCGGATTGCTTCAGCATGGCAAGAAAGCTCTCATGATTTGATGCATTATCCGGCAGGTTCTTGGGGGCCAGAGCGTGCGGAGCAATTGCTTAAAGATGATGGTTTTCATTGGTGGCCTGTTAATGGGCAAGAGGAAGATAATGTCATATGGGTAACGAACAGCGGCCAATAATGCCGCTGTTTCATTCTGTTAATAGGAAAGGAAAGCATATATGAGTTCAACGTTAATAAAAGAATTAAAGCAAGAAGTAAACAAAAGACGGACATTTGCGATTATTGCACACCCCGATGCTGGTAAAACAACGTTAACGGAAAAGTTGTTATTGTTCGGTGGTGCAATTAGATTGGCAGGTTCAGTTAAAGCACGTAAAGCTAATCGTCATGCGACATCTGATTGGATGGAAATAGAAAAGCAACGGGGTATCTCGGTTACTTCTTCCGTCATGCAATTTGATTATGCTGGTCATCGTGTTAATATTTTGGATACACCAGGTCACCAAGATTTTAGTGAGGATACGTACCGTACTTTAACGGCAGCTGATAGTGCAGTAATGTTAATTGACGTGGCCAAAGGGGTCGAGGTACAAACGATTAAACTGTTTCAAGTTTGTCGTCAACGGGGCATTCCGATTTTCACTTTTATTAATAAGTTGGATCGGGAAGGAAAAAATCCATTTGAGTTGATGGAAGAGCTGGAGCAAGTGCTAGGCATTCGGTCAGTGCCGATGAACTGGCCAATTGGAATGGGACACGATTTGTGTGGTGTATATGATCGGATGAAATCACAAGTAGAGCTATTTCAAGGTGATGATCATTCCAAAATAGTAGTGAAAAAAGTTGCTGATTATAATGATCCAGCGATTAGAGAGATGGCAGGAGATCATCTGACGGATCAGTTGGTGGAAGACTTGGAACTGCTTGATGTTGCTGGTGATCCATTTGATCTAGATAAAGTACTTGCTGGTGAGTTAACGCCGATCTTTTTTGGAAGTGCAGTAAACAATTTTGGTGTACAAACATTTTTGGATAACTTTTTGCAGTTAGCACCGAAGCCATCTGCTCGCAATAGTACACAAGGAATAATTGATCCATTAGAAAACGAAAAGTTTAGTGGTTATGTATTTAAAATTCAAGCGAATATGAATCCGGCTCATCGTGATCGAATTGCGTTTTTGCGTATTTGTTCTGGCAAGTTTGAGCGTGGCATGTCTGTGAAGCATGTGCGCAATGGAAAAGATATAAAGCTGTCGCAACCACAGCAATTTTTGGCGCAAGATCGTGATATTGTAGACGTTGCTTATCCAGGCGATATTATTGGATTATTTGATCCAGGTATTTTTAGAATTGGCGATTCTTTATCGCAAACAGCAGATCTTGTCTATAATGAGTTGCCTACTTTTTCTCCAGAAATATTTAGTAAAGTGTCGATCAAAAATGCATTGAAATATAAACAATTTCAAAAAGGAATCGATCAATTAACAGAAGAAGGAACGATTCAAGTCTTTACGACAACGTCCGGTTTTGATGAGTTAATATTAGGAGTAGTAGGTCAGTTACAGTTTGAAGTATTTGAATATCGGATGCGTGCTGAGTACGGTGTCGAAACGATGATGCAACGAATGCCATATCAGTTTGCTCGCTGGATTACAGGAGATAAGATTGATCCTGCCAAGTTTCGGATTAATACGACGTTAGTAAAAGATAAAAAAGGTAATTTTGTCGTCTTGTTTGAGAACGAGTATGCAATGCGTACGGCGATGGAGAAGTTTCCTGATTATCAATTTCTTGAAACGGCACCATAATAAATGGTTAGTCGGTAAGCGTTAAGTAAATGTGTATATTTACTTGACGCTTATTATTTTTCGTGCCATAATGTACGCGTGTACATAAACCGAGGGGAGGGTGTTTGCGATTAGTCGGAAGGAAGTGGCCAGACTCGCGGGTGTCTCCGAGGCGACAGTATCTAGAGTGTTAAATAACGTAGGTCCAATTAAGCCAGAGACAAGAGACAAAGTACTTCAGGCAGCAAGTGAGGTTGGTTATGTTCCAAGTGCGCTTGCGCAACAGTTTGCTCGTAAGAAAAGTGATAACGTTGGGGTTATTTTACCGTTTGTACCGAAAGTGCAGTTGTTTTCTACATTTTATTTTTCGCAAATATTAAGTGGAATTGGTGAAGCGGCACAAAAGCACGGTTATAATTTGTTATTAATTTTTCGTGATCCAGCGGGCAATCGTAACTACAGTCATTTGTTTCGTGCTCAGAAAATAGATGCTTGCATTATGTTAGGATCAAGCGATAGTGAAGAAGAAAGAATAGCGCTAGCAGAACTCGAACGAGAGAAATTTCCTTTCTGTTTAGTGAATCAACAATATAGCGAGGAAAATTACAATACGGTAGATGCTGATCATGTTACTGGAAGTTATGAAGCGGTGAAGCATCTGATTACAGGTGGTCATCAACGCATAGCTTTTATCAATGGTCCGATTCAGTTTTCGAATAGTAATGATCGTTTTCGTGGGTATCGGCAAGCATTAATTGATGCTAAGTTGCCTGTGGATAATGAGCTTGTTTTTAGTGGCAACTATAGCCGAACTAGCGGTTTGCAGCTTGCTCCAGAGTTAGCGAGACGGATAAAGGATAATCAAATATCAGCAATCTTTGCTGCTAATGATCGGATGGCTATCGGGGTAATGAATGGATTAGTACCATTCGGTTTAGTTGCAGGTAGAGATTATGGGCTGGTCGGATATGATAATTCTGATGGGGCGAAAATTGTAACACCTAGCCTATCGACGGTGACTGTGCCGTTTTATGAGATGGGGCAGCAGGCGATGGAAATATTAGTAGCTGATTTGAATAAGAAGACTGCGCAGCAGCAACGGATGACAGCGAACAAAGTGTTGCTACCGGTAGCATTTATTAAACGAGAAACATCATAAACTAGTGATTAGAATAACGTTACAAATTTACAATTTTTTAGAGAAGGGAAAGATCAATGGTGACTAAAATTAGAATTGGTATGGTTGGATATAAGTTTATGGGCAAGGCTCACAGTAATGCTTATCGTGCGTTACCGATGTTTTTTCCTGATGTTGTTAAACCAGAGATGGCGGTCATTTGTGGACGGAACGAAGAAGCTGTAAGGAAGGCGCAGGTGCAGTTTGGTTGGCAGGAAGTAGAAACGGACTGGCGTAAATTAGTGGAACGTAGTGATGTTGATGTTATTGATATTAATGCGCCGAGTGATGCGCATAAAGAAATAGCACTGGCGGCAGCGGCTAACAAAAAGCATATTTTTTGTGAGAAACCGTTGGCGCTGTCTCTGCAAGATGCACGTGAGATGTTAACGGCAGCAGAGCAAGCAGGTATTAAGCATATGATCGGATTTAATTATCGGTTTGCACCTGCTATTCAACTTGCCAAAAAGTTAATATCAGACGGTAGACTTGGAGAGATATACCATTTTCGCGGCTGGTTTCTGCAAGATTGGATTATGGACCCGAATTTTCCACTAGTGTGGCGGTTGCAAAAAGAAATTGCTGGTTCTGGTTCGCACGGTGATTTGGGCGCACATATTATTGATACTGCTCGATTTTTAGTTGGTGAAATTGCCGAAGTTATTGGGATGAGTGAAACGTTTGTCAAGCAACGTCCAATAGCAGCAGAGATGACAGGATTGAGTGGGCAGGCTGGTAACAGTGATGGACCTATGGGAGAAGTGAACGTAGATGATGCAACGTTATTTATGGCTCGGTTTGCAAATGGTGCGTTAGGTAGCTTTGAAGCTACTCGTTTTGCAGGTGGACACCGGTGTACGAATAGTTTCGAAATCAACGGTAGCAAAGGGAGCATCAAGTTCGATTTTGAACGAATGAATGAATTAGAAGTGTATTTTGCTGATGATGCAGCTGATGTACAAGGATTTAGAAGAGTGCTGGCGACAGATCCTGCTCACGCTTACATGGATGCTTGGTGGCCCGCTGGACATACGATTGGATATGAACATACATTTACCCATGAAATGGTTGAGTTTATGTAAGCTATTTCTGAAGATCGCCAACCAGTACCTAATTTTGTAGATGGCGTAAAGTGTCAAGAAGTGTTAGAAGCGGTTGATAAATCGATTGCCGAACGACGTTGGGTTAGTATTAGCGAGTTGGCGGATGAAAAAGGAGAGAGACTAAGATGAAAAAAGCGCTTATTGTCTGGGGTGGCTGGGACGGGCATCAGCCGGAGCAGGTCGCTGCTATTTTTGAACAACAATTAACGGAAGCTGGCTTTTCGGTAGAAGTATCTAATACGCTAGAAGCGTTTGCAGATGCTGAAAAGTTGAAAAGTCTAGATTTGATTGTTCCGCAATGGACAATGGGAAAAATTGAACAGTTAGTAGATAATGTATCGGCAGCAGTACAAAGTGGAGTAGGGCTTGCGGGTACGCATGGAGGGTTGTGCGATGCTTTTCGTGAAAATGTCGATTGGCAATTTATGACTGGTGGGCAATGGGTCGCTCATCCAGGAAATGACGGGGTAGAGTATACGGTTAACATCACGAATAATTCTTCCCCACTTACAGCAGATATTCCTGATTTTAAAGTAGTTTCTGAACAATATTATCTGCACGTTGACCCAGCTGTAGAAGTGTTGGCAACTACCCGCTTTCCGATTACAGATGGACCACATGCCTTTAATAAAGCAGTCGATATGCCAGTCATTTGGACAAAGCGCTGGGGATTAGGGAGAGTATATTATAATTCGTTAGGTCATCAAGCTGACATTATTGATATGGCTATTGTTAGACAATTAATGCTTCGAGGATTTCTCTGGTGTGCGGAAGGTAAATCAGTAGCGAAACAAGTAGCAGCAACGAATCCCCAAGCATCTATTTATACAGGTATGGCAGATAATCAATTTTAATAAAACAGGTTAACCAACAGGGGGAGAATAGGATGAGCAAAGTTAAAGCTGGAATAGTTGGTACAGGAAATATTAGTGGGATTTATTTTGAAAACGGCAGCAAATTCGATTCGTTAGAAGTAGTAGCTTGTGCCGATTTGGATGTTGCACGTGCGCGAGCGAAGGCAGAACAATATAACATACGTGGTTGTAGTGTTGAAGAAATGATGCAAGATTCAGAAATTGAACTGATTATTAATTTAACTATACCTAAAGCGCATGCAGCGGTTAATATGCAAGCATTAGTTGCTGGCAAACATGTTTATGTAGAAAAACCATTTGCAGTAACGAGAGAAGAAGCGAAACAAGTATTGGAACTAGCAAAGGAAAAAGGGTTATATGTTGGCGGTGCTCCGGATACTTTTTTAGGTGGTGGAATACAAACGTGTATTAAATTAATCGAAGATGGATGGATTGGACAGCCGATTGGAGCAACCGCTTTCATGCTTGGTGGTGGTCACGAGTCATGGCATCCAACACCAGAGTTTTATTATGAAGCAGGCGGTGGACCGATGTTCGACATGGGGCCATATTACTTAACAGCATTGATTGCAATGCTAGGACCGATTAAGCAAATTACTGGTACGACAGCGATATCCTATCCCCAAAGAATGATTACAAGTCAGCCCAAATACGGTCAACAAATTGAAGTGGATGTACCTACACATATTGCAGGAATTATGCAGTTCTCCTCTGGAGCGATTGGAACGATATTGACTAGTTTCGATGTAAAAGGTGGTACGTCATTGCCAAATATAGAAGTGTACGGCAGTCAAGGCACAATGCTAGTGCCCGATCCCAATGGATTTGGTGGTAATATTCGTGTGCATCGAGCCGGATCAAGTGAATTTAAAGAAGTACCTCATCTGTTCGGTAATACCGAAAACGCGCGTGGCATTGGTGTCAACGATATGGCTAAAGCAATTTTAAACCAAGGGCAACATCGCGCAAACGGTGAGCTTGCTTACCATGTATTAGAAGCGATGCATGGTTTCCATGATGCTTCAGACTTAGGAAAACACTATCAAATGACGAGTACTTGCGAAAGACCAAAGCGATTGGATCAAAAGTGATCTTAGACTTGATCAGACTTTTCTAGATTAGAAAATAAAGTTTTGAACATAAGTTTGGAAATGATCAGTTCTTTAAAGGGCTGGTTTGTTTTCAAACTTTTTATTAAATAACTGTGACTGAGATAGTGTGTTAAAAAACTTGAAAATTATGCCATCCGGACGCTCCAACTGCTTCTTTTCACTCCTTTATGACGTATCCCATTCGCTCAGCATTCCTGTAGAGCGTTAAATTTGGACTTTGTAAATAAGGAAGCATCCCTGTAGGATAGAGATAGGCCGGACGAAGGCACTATTCTATCTTAGGAGATGCTCTACTATGAAGTTTAAA
>NZ_JBHUMH010000008.1:0-80392 GCF_042684845.1 Paenibacillus yanchengensis
GCCCCCCTTAAGATGAATTTTCCCAATTAGTAAGACCCCTTGAAGACGACGAGGTTGATAGGTTCGGGGTGGAAGCACAGTAATGTGCGGAGCTGACGAATACTAATCGGTCGAGGGCTTATCCTAACGAATGAAGCAAGCGATGTGTAACAAGCGACGATGTTCCTATCCAGTTTTGAAGGTGTAAACTTTCATCAGTAAGACAAGCATGACGCGCAATATTAGTTATTGTTCCCTGATAGCTCAGTTGGTAGAGCACTCGACTGTTAATCGAGTTGTCACAGGTTCGAGTCCTGTTCGGGGAGCCATATTTAGAGGGGTGTCCGAGTTGGTCGAAGGAGCACGATTGGAAATCGTGTAGGCTCTAACCGGGTCTCGAGGGTTCGAATCCCTTCCCCTCTGCCACTATTTTTCAAGCTTGTTACTATATAAGGCCCGTTGGTCAAGGGGTTAAGACACCTCCCTTTCACGGAGGTAACAGGGGTTCGAATCCCCTACGGGTCACCATTTATCATTATATCTACGGAGGCTTAGCTCAGCTGGGAGAGCATCTGCCTTACAAGCAGAGGGTCAGCGGTTCGATCCCGTTAGCCTCCACCATAATATTTACTTTAACAATTTAGTGTAAAAGTAAATGGAATAGAATAGTTTTAAGTTTAGTATCAGTTATAATGTCGCGGGGTGGAGCAGCTCGGTAGCTCGTCGGGCTCATAACCCGAAGGCCACAGGTTCAAATCCTGTCCCCGCAACCAATAAAATCAGTATTAACTTGAGTAATACATATGTGGAGCTGTGGTGTAGAGGCCTAACATGCCTGCCTGTCACGCAGGAGACCGCGGGTTCGAATCCCGTCAGCTCCGCCATTATTTATTTTAAAAAACTCAGTATAACTGAGGCTCGATAGCTCAGTCGGTAGAGCAGAGGACTGAAAATCCTCGTGTCGGCGGTTCGATTCCGTCTCGAGCCACCACTTCAAGATAGACAGCTTGAAGGAATAATAAGTATGGATGATATGCCGTTGTAGCTCAACTGGTAGAGCAACTGACTTGTAATCAGTAGGTTGGGGGTTCAAGTCCTCTCGACGGCACCAGATGTGGAGGATTAGCGAAGTGGCCAAACGCGGGAGACTGTAAATCTCTTCCTAACGGTTCGGTGGTTCGAATCCATCATCCTCCACCACTATCTTTAGGGGCATAGTTTAAAGGTAGAACAAAGGTCTCCAAAACCTTTGGTGTGGGTTCAATTCCTGCTGCCCCTGCCAGTATAGTAAGTGGTATGGTAACAAATAAGTATTGAAATGTATTTTATGGCGATCGTGGCGAAGGGGTTAACGCACCGGTTTGTGGATCCGGCATTCGGGGGTTCAAGTCCCCTCGGTCGCCCCATGTAAACAAATAAGCATCAACACATAGAGCAATTGTAGCAATAGTAATACAATAAGGACAATCATCCTGCATATAATATAGTGGGGATTAGCCAAGCGGTAAGGCAACGGACTTTGACTCCGTCATTCTCAGGTTCGATCCCTGAATCCCCAGCCATTTGCGGAAGTGGCTCAGCGGTAGAGCATCGCCTTGCCAAGGCGAGGGTCGCGGGTTCGATCCCCGTCTTCCGCTCCATATACGGCGCCATAGCCAAGTGGTAAGGCAAAGCTCTGCAAAAGCTTTATTCCCCAGTTCAAATCTGGGTGGCGCCTCCATTTTAGATTACTTTATATGCGCCCTTAGCTCAGCTGGATAGAGCGTTTGACTACGAATCAAAAGGTCGGGAGTTCGAATCTCTTAGGGCGTGCCATTTTACTATTGCAAATGTGTAAGAAAAGTTGTATCATCTGATATTATGCCGGTGTGGCGGAATGGCAGACGCGTTCGACTCAAAATCGAATGGGAAACCGTGGAGGTTCGAGTCCTCTCACCGGTACCAAACTTACCTATAATTAGTTCATTAGAGATATTCTCTAGTGGGCTTTTTTTGTATTTATAGAACTCTACATTATGAAAGAAATGTTATTAACCTACTTCGTATAAATTCAAGGGAGTGACACCATCATATAAACTATTCTGATGATGGTTGCTTCAGATCATCCATTTCATAGCCTGCATATAATATGTTACATCGTAATAAATAAGTTTGCCGAACTTGATTTCTCCAACATAACCAAAGACACCCTGGCGGTGTATTTCTTTTTTTTCACATTACTCTTAAAAATCCAACATATTATAGGGGTTGTCCGAATATGTTGGTTTAAATCGGACTTGTTTGTCCGAAAATGGATAATGTGAGAGGTGGCTGTACGATATGAATGTTACAAATCCAAAGATTGCGATACTGGGGATTGGCACAGCAGTACCGGAATATCGGCTCGACCAGCTGGATACGGCACATCGTTTAAGTGAGGCGCTAGGCAATAAGACGGACTCCGCTCGATGGGCGAAGAGACTGTTCAAACAATGCGGTGTGGAGAATCGCTATACCTGTGAGCCTAATTTGTTGGAGGCAGCTCAAGACTGTCGTTATTTTTCGCAAAAATCACTTCAAGCTGTTCCAACGACAGCTGAGCGAATGGATATTTACAAGCGTGAATCGGTACCGCTGGCGCTGCGAGCAGCACGAAATGCTTTACAAGATGGACAAGCTCACATCTCAGAAATTAGTCATCTGATTACAGTGAGCTGCACTGGTCAATTTCTGCCTGGCATGGATACCCAATTGGTACAACAGCTTGGGCTTGCCCCTGATGTCAAACGAATTCCACTTAATTTTCTAGGTTGTGCGGCAGGACTGCGGGCGGTGTGCCTCGCTAAAGAATTAGCAGTCCATCAGCATGGCGCTAAAGTGTTGATCGTCAGTGTGGAGCTGTGTACACTTCATATTCAACCCTCCAACAAACGCGAGGATTTATTCGGTGCTTCCTTCTTTGGTGATGGTGCTTCGGCTTGTATTGTCGGTCATGTATCAGAGGAAGTCAGTGGCAACCATTTTTTATTAGGCGATGATCATTCGATTGTGCTGCAAGGCGGTGCCGCAGATATGGTGTGGGAGGTAGGCAATTTCGGTTTTGATCTATTTCTATCAACAACTATTCCCAAGTTGATCGGCCAATTTGTCCCAGAACAAATTTCCACTCTTTGCGGCAATGAGCCAATTGATCTATGGGCTATTCACCCTGGAGGCAAAGGAATCATCGAGAAGCTTGCAGATGTATACGAATTATCTGACGAGCAGACAAGACCGAGTCGCACCATTCTGCGTGATTACGGAAATATGTCGTCAGCAACAATATTGTTCGTTTTGGAGGAGATGAAGCGCCAACTGGAGGAGGGAAAGAAAGAGATGACAAGCGGCATAGCGCTCGCGTTTGGTCCTGGCCTTACCTGCGAAATGATCCAAATCCAATATGTTCCGCAAGTTCAACAAGAAGTGCGACAAATGGATGAAGCTTATGTTTAAAAAGCTACGGCATCGAGCGCTTGAGGATGAGCTGATGGATGATTTTTCAATGGGGGGAGACGAGCTTCGAGAAGCTTTGCAGCAGCTCAGATTAATTAACAGTATATTTCAGGCAGCAGGACCAATGAAGTATGGTGTACAGCAATTGTGGCAGGAAGCTGGTAAGCCTGTTCGTTTATCCATTCTCGATATTGGGGCAGGGTCAGGCGATATAAATCGGCATCTTCTGCGCTGGGCGACTGCCAACGGAATAGATATAAAGCTAACATTAGTAGATATAACAGAGGAAGCTTGTGAGGAGGCAAGGCAGCTCTTTCGCAATGAACCGCGCGTTGAGGTTCTGCAATGCAACTTGTATGATCTTCTCCCAGACAGCTTTGACATTGTAACTAGCACGCAGTTCGTTCATCATTTCAGCGCGGAAGAACTGCCTAACGTTGTTGGAAGCATGTTGCGTACAGCAAAAACAGGTGTCGTCATTAATGATATTCATCGGCACTGGATTGCTTGGTCAGCCGTATGGCTGACAGCACATCTTATCTCCACTAATCGTTATATTCGCAATGACGCTCCTCTGTCTGTAGCCAAAGGATTTCGTGCTGAAGACTGGAGGAAGTTAAAAGACGTACTTGGAACTCCCGAGATGGCGTACTGCTGGAGACCGTTGTTCCGGTATGTGGTTACTATTAAGAAATAATACAAAATTTCGAATTATCGGAGTGATTAGTGATGTATGCGTATGATGCGGCCATTATCGGAGCAGGAATTGCTGGCAGCGCTTTAGCCAAGTCTTTAGCTGATAGCGGCTGGAATACCATTCTGTTTGAAAGTAAGAAATTTCCCCGTCACAAAGTATGCGGCGAATTTCTGTCACCAGAAGCCAAAAACATGCTTGATTCACTCGGAGTAAATGAGCATATCCAATCACTTCGACCCAGCTTGATCGAACGCTCTCGTCTCATCTTCAGCCATGGAGATGTGTTGGAAGCGCCTTTAGCAAGCCATGCATTAGGACTAAGCCGTTATGCGCTAGATGATGCACTTCTAACTTCGGCCCAGCTTGCAGGTGCACATGTGCAGACAGGATCGGTAGTAACTGCTGTCACCCCATGTAATGGGGGCTTTATCGTTGAAACGAAGCAAGGGAAGGAAACGGTTCCTTATAAAGTACGAACGGTTATTGCCGCCTGGGGCAGCAATGGACGGATGCCAGGCACTGCGTCATATTGTACCGATTCTAACTCAAGGAAAGTGAAAAATCCGTATGTTGGCGTCAAATCGCATGTTGTTGGAATTACAATGGATGCGGCGGTAGAGCTTTATTTTTTTGAAGGTGGCTATTTAGGCATATCTCCGGTGGAGGATGGTAAGTTCAATGTCTCAGCACTGTTGCGGCAGAAAGCATTTCAAGATAAGCCCAAATCGATTCAAGGGTGGCTAGATGCGGCTTGCAGCAGAAACCCTCAGCTACTGGACAAGCTTTCAAATGCTGTGCCAATTACAGGTACACAAGTAGCTGTCGCTCCAGTGCATATAAGCCGCAAGCCGCTTGTCTGGGACTTATATCCCCAAGTTGGAGATGCTGGGCTTATGATTCCACCGTTATGCGGCGATGGAATGTCCATGGCGCTACGCTCGGCGTTAGTGTGCGCTGCGCTTGCAGATCGTTATTTAAGCGGTCAAATTACACTTGATCATTGGCGGCATCACTATGAGCAATTCATTAATCAGCAGTTGAAAGGTCCCAGGCAGTGGGGGAGGTTGCTACAATGGATGATTGATACGCCTGCCCTGCCGCGTATGCTAGTACCGTGCGTCCGTTTTACGCCTGGATTAATGCAGAGGCTGGTTAAAGCCACGCGCTTAAAGGATATGCCAATCGATTTTCGATGAGCTTCACGTCCTTTGGGATTTTCGACGGGCGGTTACATAAGTATTATCTCATGAGCTGCCCTGTAAATTCGAGATTATAAACAAACAAGTGGCGGAGGTACAGTACTAGGTTATTCTAGCTTAGAGGACGGAACAAAAATTTCAGATGAACAGATTAAAGAATGGTAGCTCGAAACTATTCGTGTTGATGTGCACTCAAAGAACGTTCTATACAAAACGTTTCCGTCGTTTCTCGCATCAGTTGATTGTCAAATTCTTAGCCTCGATCGAATACTTTTGATATTGGATGGAGAGTTAGTATCGTAAATTGCTGGAGGGGATGGCAGTTACCCTGTCTCCGATTGCTTCGGTGATAAACAAGAAGTCAAAATTCAGAGAAGAGTATAAGGCTTGACATATTATAAATAACACGATATAATAATAAATTGTTGTTAAGCATATCTCTATACGTTATAGTGTGAGTTACTCATACTGAAATGAAGATTAATATTGAATTATATCATTCGAATATTTGATCAAGCGGCTGTAGAAAATATATCGAATGGTGAATGTGAGTATCCGTAGAACCGGATTATACACTAAAATAATGAATATTGTAGAATTTCAAATTGAATATGAATATACATGTAATATTATGGTGTGATATTATTACGATATAGGCGTAGTTTAATTAATTGATGTTAATAGATTTTACTGTATGGAAGATTTCAGTCAGTAAATCTAATTGGAGATGGAGCTTAACAAATCAAGGCGAGAGAGGATTGCTGGATCTTTTTTGGGTAACTGGTTAGTTCTTACCTGAGAGATGAATGAGCAATTTACCGTGTACAGATTTGTAAGTGGAGCCATTAGAGAGTGGTAACTGTTTCGAGAGGTAGGGCGAAACCGATGGACAATTTGCCTTTAATAATAAGAGGGGATGTCCAATACGTCCCCGCATAAAAAAGTTGGATGGGAAATGTAATGTTTCCTCTCCAACTTTTTTTATACGGCGATTTTTTGGTTCAGTGAGAAGACACGAGTGCCTGTTAAGGGACTTTAGTTGATTGAACAATAGCATGAAGTTTATGAAACTATCGTTGTTCTAATAGATTTATGCTATACTATATAAAGTTATTTTTCATTTACAAATAATAAAAAAAATTGAATATGGATCTTCGGGGTAAGGTGAAATTCCTAACCGGCGGTGAGTGTTACTCTGTTATGTGAGTGGTGCTAAGCCCGCGACTCGTAGCTTTACTAGTGTGAAAGCTGCGACTGATCTGGTGAAATTCCAGAGCCGACGGTAAAGTCCGGATGGGAGAAGATCAAAAGCAAGTCTATTTTGAAAAAAAATTTTTCATGATGGCTTGTTTGATTAGCCCCCGTTTTGTCGAGATATGTCGATGACGGGGGTTTTCCAATGTTGACCCGTATTCAGGCAAGGGGTTTGATAGTGTGGAAAGTGTAGGTAAAGGTATGAAAGTAAGTCCTTTGGAGAAAAAGAAAGAGGGACGGATGAAATCTGGTTTTTGGCTAATCGTGATCGGAGCGGCTTTATGGGGAGCCGATCCGCTATTCAGAATTATCCTGCTCAAAGAAAATATGACTGCGACGCAAATTACGCTGATCGAGCATATTATTCTATTTATCATTATGATGCCGGTCTTATGGAAGCATCGAAGTGAGCTGCAAGGTTTAAAGTTGCGACATATCGGTGCGTTGCTTTTCTTATCATGGGGCGGCTCTGCCATTGCAACGATTATGTTTACGCGTGGATTATCCAGTGGTGATTTGAATACGGTTATTTTATTGCAGAAGTTACAACCACTGTTTGCTATTTTGATGGCCAAATTACTACTTAAAGAAAGATTGCCCAAGCATTTTTCCTGGCTACTTATTATTGCGCTGGCAGGAACATATTTACTCACTTTCGGATTTGCTTTTCCGTTTGGAAATATCAGTAATTTCACTCAAGTTGGTAGCTTGTTTGCGCTGATAGCGGCGGCGTTATGGGGTGGATCTACTGTCATGGGGCGACTGATGGTTGGACAAATGCAGCCTGTAACGGTAACCTCTTTGCGCTTTATTTTGGCATTACCGCTGTTGATCGGCATTACGATTAATCAAGGAGATCCATGGCTAGTGGCGACTGATGCGGGTACACTTACTGCAGTTTCTATCAACTTGCTTGCTCAAGCGCTACTTCCGGGGCTATTAAGTATATTCATCTATTACAAAGGTTTGACAACAACGAAAGCATCCGTAGCTACATTAGCGGAACTCAGTTTTCCGATGGTGAGCGTGTTGATTAACTGGATTGTTTTTAATCAAGTTATTTCGATTGCGCAAGCATTCGGATTTGTCCTCATTTGGGTCGTATTATTTATCATTTCAAGAAATAGCTCTACGTAGATAGTGAAGATGAACATGATTAGAGCAGACAGGTAACTTGTAAACCTGCCGTCCGATCACCGATATCGCCAATAATCGTGAGTGACAAAGGAAATGGGAGATTCGATATTAAGAGCAACGCCACACATGCAGGTATCTTTGCAGCAACAAAAATTTTATTTTTAGGTATGATCAAAATGTAATAGAAGTTACAATTCGAGCTAGGATTTATGTTATATAATAAGAACTAAAAGTTAATTAGTAAAGTAGTTAACTGACTCCGTTATCAGAGTGTCCAAGGCCTCAAGTATAGTCCGCTAAGAAACTAGCCTAATCTACTGATAGACAAGCTATTGCAAACAAAATATGAGGTATAGAGGTGAATGAATTGTATAACCAGATGAAACAAAAGATCGCTAATAAGTTAGCTCTCATTCTCAGTATTGCTATTGTATTGAGCTCATTTAGCCTTCCATTAGCTCCAACAGTATTGGCAGTTGACTTGTTGCCAGCTCCCCAGAATGTAAAGGTTACTGGTGTTACACATAAATCAGTGACGTTAGAATGGGATCCGGTGGACGGTGTCGATGAAAATTCAGGGTATCAGGTTTGGTATGCAAACGGAGGTTGGGCTGCTTGGACTGGAAATACTTCAGCAACAATAACCAATCTGAATCCGAACACGACCTATTCTTTCTATGTTACGGCTATTGCTGCATCAAACGATAGGAGTGCTCTTGTAACAGCAAAAACAGAGGAGTCAGATCCTAATATGTACTCTGAGCCTCCATTGTCTCCTCCGCATAACCTTGTGATTACTGACATTACTGAATCAGAAATTAAACTAAGTTGGACGGGAAGTCCCGGGGCAAAAGGTTATGATATTTATGTGAATAATAGATGGAGTGCTGGGATTTGGAATGGTTCAAATACTTATACTTACTCGGTTCCAAAAACGGTTACTGGTTCCGTCTATTTTGAGGTTGCAGCACAGATCACGCCGTCGGATGTATCGACTAGAAGTAATAGAGTCACGATTGAATGGGGGAAATTATCCAAACCGAAAGATCTAAAGATCGTGAGTTCAACAAGATCATCCGTGGCACTAGGGTGGGCTCCTACACCAGGAGCAACCGAATATGAAATTTATCAAGGCGATACGGTAATCGCTTCAACGTATTCTAATCGGTACGTTGCGACAGAACTTACAGAAGGCGAGTCCTATGATTTCAAGATAGTCGCTAAGAACAAGTTATGGGAATCCCCCGCAAGTGATCTTGTCACAGCTGTACCAGGAAGTAATTATAATATCGTTACTTATTATAACTCGTGGTCTAGAAATCCGAGTGAGAGAAACTATTCGGTAGCGGATGTTGCCAAAGATATTGGAACAGATAAGCTTACACATATCAATTATGCTTTCGCAGATCTGTGCTGGAAGGAGTCGGGATCTAGAGGTAGAGCGTGTGAGAATCCAGATACTCCATTGCAAGACAGATACGTATTTGATGGGGAAATGGTACTCGGTGACCCAACAGAAGATGAAATTAATATTCGTGATCTTCAAGCGCTTAAAACAGCTAATCCAAATCTGAATCTAATGATTTCTGTTGGGGGAAGGAGTTGGTCGAAGAACTTTTCTAATATGGCGAATACGGAAGTAAATAGACGTTTGTTTGCTAACTCAGCGGTTGAATTTCTGCGTGAGTATGGATTCGATGGTCTTGATATTGACTGGGAGTATCCTGTAGTGGGTGGCGATATCGATAATTCGAGAAGACCTGAAGACAAACAGAATTACACATTGTTAATGAAGACTGTACGTGAGGCCCTTGATGCAGCAGGTTCAATAGATGGAAAGTATTATCTGCTAACGATCGCTTCTTATCAAGGTGAATCTTTTGTAGCAAATGCAGACTTGGCTAATTCTTCGGAGTACATCGATTTCATTAATATTATGACTTATGATTATAGCGGTAGCTGGAATACATATGGTTATCATAACACACCGTTATTTTATGATCCGGCTAGTCCTTCGGCTAGTGCGAAGCATAACAACGTCAATAGTTCAGTTGCAGGACATTTGAATGGTGGTGTTCCTAATCATAAATTAGTATTGGGAGTACCCTTCTACGGTAACGGTTGGATAGGTTGTGAGGCGAGGGGAGAATATGTTCCATGTGCAGAGTTTGCTCCATTCGGTACTTGGGAGAATGGGAAATTTGATAGTTATGATTTAGAGAATAATTATCTTACAAACACGGATTATGTTCGCTATTGGAATGAATCAGCCAAAGTACCTTATTTGTATAACGAGGCAGATGGTACTTTTATTTCCTATGACGATACCGAGTCCATGATGTATAAAGCATCCCTAGTGAAGACGCTTGATCTTGCAGGTGTGATGAGCTGGGATATTACTGGAGATCGTAACGGAACATTATCCACACAGCTTGCGAATGATCTTCCTATTCATGGCATTATGAATACGAATGCACTTGCTGCTCCACAGCATGTCGTTTCTATGAGCAAAACAGACACTACGATAAATGTTGGATGGGATACAGTTGCAGGGGCTACTGGTTATGATGTGTTCGCCAATAAGGTATGGCAAGGCTATACCGAAGAAACAACATTTAATGTAACCAAGCTTACCCCTAACAGCGAGAACGTGATTGAAATTATTAGTATTGACAAAGATGGCTCCCGTATTGAGAGAGTATCTGCAATGAGTAAGGCGCTAAAAGTAATGACTAATCTGGCTGGAGATACAGGTACAGAACCAGAACCAGAACCAAGTACGGACTCTGGAACAGAATATATTCCCCTAGTACCAGTGGATAAGATTAAGTTGCAAATAACGAAATCAGGCAACAAAACGATTGCTAAGTTGGATGAAAGGCAGGCGATTGGAGCAATTAGACAATCGACTACCAACCATATACAGCTTATTGTGGAAGAGACAGATACTAATGTAGAGATAGACATATCAGCCCTAATCATCAAGGCCATTGCTGAGAAAGGAACTTCAGCTACCTTGTCTATTGTACTTCATAATATAGAATACATCGTACCAATTGGAGCACTTACTCTACATCTGGGATCGGATGTTTTAGATTTTAGATTCACGATTCAGACACCTGCTCAATCTGTAGGAGATCAAATGAAGGCTAAAGGGATCAAAACGTTGGTTGAACCTACACAATTTAAAATTGAGGTCAAAGGCTCAGATCCTATTTGGAAAGAGCTAACAGAATTCAACGGAATCTATATTAGCCGGATCTTCAAGTTAGGCAAAGCAGATTTTAATCAAAGTAAGGCAACGGGGGTAGTGTTTGATCCAGCGACAGGCGAATATCATCATGTGCCAACGGTATTTACGAATCATCCAGATGGTACTGCAGATGTAACGCTGAAAAGGGCAGGTAATAGCATTTATACGGTTATTGCGTCCGCTGTTACCTTTGATGATGTGACGGCTGCTTGGGCACAATCTGATGTGGAGACCGCAGCTAGCAAACTTATCGTATCTGGCACTGATGGCAAGCTGTTCGGAGCAGAGGACAAAATTACTCGTGGAGAATTTGTAACGATTGTTGTCAAAGCTCTAGGTGTAATGCCTTCACTCTCTAACTCAACTTTCCATGATGTGAATAGCGAAACGAAATTTGCACCAGATATTATTGCTGCGACAGAAATTGGGATAATTAAGGGGAAAACAGCAACTACATTTGATCCGAATGCATTTATTACTAGACAAGACATGGCGGTCGTTATTGCTAATGCAATGCAATATGCAGGCGATTTGAAACGAGCGAGTAATGTAGTGATGAATCCGTACGCTGATCGGGGGAGTGTGGCGGCTTATGCACAGTCTGCTGTAGCTCTGATGATTGATACTGGAATTATAACAGGGATTTCTGAGACCAAGCTTGATCCGAAGTCGAATACAAGCAAAGCTCAAGCCACAGTTGTTGTTATGAGAATGTTGCGTGCATTATCGTTCTCGAACTAACTCCATGGTGAAAAAATGGGTCGTGGTAGTCATACCATGATCGCAGCACGATTCAAAGTCAGTCGAAGAAATACGATTTATAAAGGATTGCACGAACTAGAGAGCGGTATTGATACGACATAAAAAAGCAAACCCTCGTTTCTCTATTTTGTAATTAGAGGGTCGAGGGTTAAGTCTTTTTACAATCATTTTTGTATGTAGAATGTTTTATTTCTTACGCTTTACTTCGATTCTATAGCCGTCAGGGTCGGTAACAAAGAAGTAAGAAGGTGTTCCACCTGCAAGTCCTCTCAATTCACCTGTTTCATAAGCAGAAGCTTTACAAATTTTATGCATTTCTTCTAAATCATTTACTGTTACACCTAAATGACTGAAACCATTACCTATAACATATGGCTCTGCATCATAATTATAAGTAAGTTCTATTTGCACGGAAGTACCTGGCGAATTTAGATAGATTAAATCAAATTTATCCTCAGGGAATTCTCTGCGACTGGCTACCTCAAAATCAAAAAGATTTGTATAAAAATCTAAAGTAGCATCGATGTCTCTAACACGTAAACAAATTTCAACGAGTACTTGATTCATATTGTTATCCTCCATAATTTTTATTGATTTTTTCTTACCTTAGCTTAATCTTATCATAGATACGATAGAAGTACACTTGATGCGATTGAATAAAGTTAATTGTTCTAGAAGTCATTACGGGCGTTACGCAATGCGATAAAGTCCTCCAATGTTTCCACTTGCAGAAAGAGGTTAATTTCCTTCTCCCTGCCGATCGTTGTTGGGAGTGTTGGCTGTCCTTTAGCACATAATTCCCGGACTTCTTCCAATGATTTGGAGATTATTTCGTTATCCGGATGTATATCGGAAGCAAAACGTAAATTAACTTCGGTATACTCGTGACCGGGATAAACATGTACATCATCATCCAAGCGCTTAAATTTCTGCAAAGTTTCATATTGAGCTTCGTAATCGTTGGTAAACACCCGGCCGCATCCTGCTGAAAACAAGGCATCCCCGCAAAAGAGATGAGCTCCCATTAAATAACTGATATGACCATGCGTATGACCTCCCGATTCGTAGACTTGGAAAGTTTGACCTAACAAGTGAAAGGTGTCCCCTTCCTCTACAACACTATCCACCAAGCCTTTCGTTTCTTTCGGTCCATAAACAAGACTTTCCGGATGACTCGCTACAATCTCCCGTACCCCGCCGGTATGATCTTCATGCATATGAGTTAAAACAATGGCCGCCAAACGAAGTTGCTTTTTTTCAAGGTAATCAAGGACAACACTCGCTTCTCCTGGATCAACGACAACTGCCTCAGTTCCTTTTTGCATACACCAGATGTAATTATCAGAAAAGGCTTTGATTGGATGAATAATCACCTTATGATTCCTCTCCTTTCGCCGATAAATTTTAGTTTACCCTACTATCATAACACAGAGATTATTACTATCCATGGAACTAGGAATTTGGCTTTAATTGAAAAATAGTCGAGCTAGTGGAGCGTCGCTCCAGAACGATGGATAGAATTGATATTTCTTTCTAATTGAAAATTATCTCTTTATATTGTAACCTTATATACACTAATAGGTTTTGATTTTTGAAGTGAATGGGAGGCCGTTAAAACCGTTTACAGCAATTAGCAGTAAAATAGGACAAGCACTCACAAATGAGTGCTTTTTATTTGGTGCAGAGAAGATGAGAGGGTTCATATTTTTATATATTTATATTTTTATAGGTGGTGGTTGGATGAAGGTTTTTATGGATTTGAAATGGTTCTTTAAACAGGAGAAAAGACCATATATGGTAGGAATCCTATTATTAATTTTGGTAGCGATGCTAGAATTGGTTCCGCCAAAAATCATTGGGATTGTTGTAGATAGTATCAAAGAAGGGACTTTAACAGGAAGCTTGCTTCTGAAATGGATGATGATTTTAACGGTCGCAGGCATTTTGATGTATGTCGCTCGCTATTTTTGGCGGGTCATGATTTTCGGTTCCGCTTATAAGCTTGCTAGACAACTGCGGGATATGCTGTATGCTCATTTTACGAAAATGTCGCAAACCTTCTATCAAAAGAAAAGAGTAGGGGACTTAATGGCACATGCGACGAATGACATACAGGCGATTCAGCAGACCGCAGGAGCTGGCGTATTAACCTTGGTCGATTCATTAACCATTGGGGTTGCGGTCGTTGTGGTAATGGCGGCGACAATAAGTTGGGAATTAACGCTGATTTGCTTAATTCCTATGCCATTCATGGCGATTATGACAAACTGGTATGGGCGTTTGCTTCATCAACGGTTTTCCAAGGCGCAAGAAGCCTTTTCAGCTTTGAACGACAAAACGCAGGAGAGCATTACTGGAATTAAAGTCATTAAAACATTTGGTCAAGAAAAGGAAGATGTCGAAGATTTTTATGACAAATCAGCCGATGTCGTGAAAAAGAACTTGGCTGTTGCGCGGGTGGATGCCTTATATGACCCAACCATCGCTATCATTGTAGGGGTCTCCTTTTTCTTATCGATTGCTTTTGGTGCAAAGTTTGTCATAGACGGAAGGATTACCATTGGAGAGCTCGTCTCGTTTAATGCCTATTTAGGCTTGCTCGTCTGGCCAATGCTAGCATTTGGCTGGCTGTTTAATATTTTGGAAAGAGGAAGAGCTTCTTATGACCGGATAAGAGCAATCTTAGATGAACCAGTGGATGTAAAAGATAGACCAGATGCGCTAGATCAAGTTCCAACTGGAGATCTTGCCTTTCAGATTGACGGTTTTACTTACCCAGGAGAACAGCAGCCTGTCTTAAAACAAATTCACTTTAAGTTAAGAAGGGGAGAAACCCTTGGCATAGTCGGCAAAACAGGAGCTGGAAAAACGACCTTACTCAAACTGCTCATTCGGGAGAGTGAAGGTTTTAGCGGAGACATTTTAATTGGAGAAAGACCGATAGACCAGTATAAACTGGAAAGACTTCGTGAAGCCATTGGTTATGTGCCACAGGAGCACTTTCTATTCTCTGCGACGGTTGCAGAAAATATTTCATTCGCCATGCCAGATGCTGCAATCGAGGACGTTCATCATGCCGCGAAACTAGCGAAGGTAGATCAGGATATACTTCAATTTACGGATGGATATGAGACGATTGTCGGCGAGAGAGGTGTCTCCCTTTCCGGTGGACAAAAGCAGAGGATATCCATTGCCAGATCACTGTTAATGCAACCGGAAGTTTTAATTCTCGATGATTCTTTATCTGCTGTTGATGCGAAAACGGAAGAAGGAATACTAGCATCACTCAGAGAGACTCGAGCTGGAAAAACAACGATTATTACAGCACACCGTTTAAGTGCGATCCAGCATGCGGATATGATTCTCGTTCTTGATGAAGGAGAGATTGCCCAAATGGGTACACACGATGAGCTAATGGAACGGGATGGCTGGTATAAGGAAATGTATCTCCATCAGCAGTTAGAAGCAATTGTAGAGAAAGGGGGATCTCATGGGTAAACCAACTGAATTTACGAAACAGGAGCAGCGTACCATCCTTGTTCGACTGCTTTCCTATACGATCCCTCATTATAAAAACATTATCTTTGCCTTTATTTTACTGACACTAGCTACATTAGGGGAAATTGTCGGACCGTTAATGATTGGGCACTTTATTGATAACTATTTAGCACCGAGAAATCTTCCTTTTCAGCCATTGCTTATATTAGGAGGAGGCTATCTTGCTATTCAAGTAGCAAAGGCGTTTATTACGTATTTTCAACAATACAAATTTCAGGAAATTGCTTTAAAAATTATTCAAAAAATCCGAGTAGATGTCTTTACAAAAGTACAAGGGCTCGGGTTAAAATATTTTGATAAGACGCCAGCTGGAAGTACTGTTTCTAGAGTTACGAATGATACAGAGGCAATTAAGGAACTTTTTGTAACGGTTCTCGCCAGTTTTATTCAAAGTGGCATGTTAGTTATCGGTATTTTTATCGCGATGTTTTTTTTAAATGTTAAATTGGCAGTATTTTGTTTAATTATTATTCCGCTTGTCTTTTTGATCATAAGGGTGTATCGGAAATACAGTTCGCGTTATTATACGGAAATGCGTGAACAATTAGGTCTGTTGAATGCAAAGATTAATGAATCACTGCAGGGAATGGCTATGATCCAAATGTTTAGACAGCAACAAAGACTAGAAAGAGAGTTTTCTGCAATCAACGAAAAGCATTTTCTTGCCGGACGCAGAAATATTAAACTAGATAGCTTGCTTTTAAGACCTGCAATCGAGCTCTTGTATATTGGCGCTTTATTTATGGCACTCAGCTATTTTGGGATTACCTCATTGCATAGTCCTGTCGAAATCGGTGTGGTCTATGCTTTTACAACTTATTTGAATCGTATTTTTAGGCCAGTGAATGAAGTGATGAATCAGCTATCGTCATACCAACAAGCCATTATTGCTGCTGGCAGGGTATTTGGGCTGCTTGATGAATCAGAAATGGCACCGGAACAAAAGAATGAGAATGAAGCAGAAATCAAGGATGGGGAAATTCAGTTTCGTAACGTCAGCTTCTCCTATGATGGGAAAAAGGATGTGCTCAAAGATATATCCTTTACGGCAAAACCGGGTGAGACAGTTGCGTTAGTCGGTCATACGGGAAGCGGGAAAAGTTCCATCATTAATTTGCTGATGAGGTTTTATGAATTTGAGCGAGGGAAAATCTGTATTGATGGTATGTCCATTAAGGACTACTCACGTGAGGAGTTGCGGGAAAAAATGGGACTCGTTCTGCAAGACCCTTTCCTATTTTATGGGACGGTAAAGGAAAACATTCGTTTGCATAACGATGCCATAACAGATGAACAAGTAAAAGAGGCAGCGGAGTTTGTTCGTTCCCATCACTTTATTGAAAAGCTAAAAGATGGTTACGATCATCGAGTCGTTGAGCGTGGCTCTACTTTCTCTAGCGGACAGCGGCAGCTTATTGCATTCGCGAGAACCATTGCGACGGATCCAAAGATTCTTGTGCTTGATGAGGCGACAGCTAATATTGATACGGAAACAGAAGAAGAAATTCAAGCTGCTTTAGCAAAAATGCGTAAGGGGAGAACGACGATTGCGATCGCGCATCGATTATCAACGATTCAAGATGCTGACTTAATTCTCGTCCTCCACCAAGGAAGCATTGTCGAAAGAGGATCACACCAGGAACTATTGACGCAAAAAGGACTCTATTATCAAATGTTCCAGTTGCAAAATGGTCTCGTTGTTTCTGAACAGTTGTCATAAATTATTCACGTGAATAGAATTACTTGCTATATTTTTATGTGTTTTTTTGAAATGGTAAAACTAAACCTTATAGAGAATCATTATGATGACCAAATAACAATTATTTGGTCATTTACTATATAAGAAGTAGAATAAAGAGAAGAACAAATAGTAGGAGGAATGTTAAGATGTTGAAATATGAATTACCGGAAGTGTGGCAGTGGGAAGAAGAGAATTCAAACAGAGGCGGCAATCGTCCGACAGCAGGTGTTCGTTTTGAACAGACATTACCGGTTGGAGAGGCTCCGTTGCAACTATATTCACTGGGAACTCCGAATGGTGTTAAAGTGACAATTATGTTGGAAGAGTTAAAAGAGTTGGGTGTAGATGACGCAGACTATGATTTGTATAAAATCAATATTGGGGAAGGCGAGCAATTCGGCTCAGATTTCGTCAAGATTAATCCTAATTCTAAAATCCCAGCAATGGTCGATCAAAGTCAAAACACACCTGTGCAAATATTTGAATCAGGGTCCATTCTTCTTTACCTAGCAGAGAAATTTAATAAGCTTATACCGACAGATATTCATGGCCGTACTGAAACTCTTAATTGGTTATTTTGGCAAGTTGGCTCAGGGCCTTTTATTGGAGGAGGGTTTGGTCACTTTTTCGCATATGCACCAGAGCCAATCAAATATCCGATCGACCGCTATACGATGGAAGCGAAACGTCAACTGGATTTACTCGATAATACTCTGGCTGAGCGTCCTTATGTAACCGGGGATACCTATACCATTGCAGATATTGCCATCTGGCCTTGGTATGGACAATTAGCCTTAGGAAAGTCATATAAAGGGTCTTATGAATTTTTGAATTTGGACGAATATCCAAATCTCTTGGAATGGTCTCGCCGTATTGCAAAGCGACCAGGTGTTCAAAAAGGACTGGACGCAAAGTATCAACCGATCAAATAATTTAAGAAAAAGTATTGATAGAAATTGATACAAATTGATAGGATCTTTTGAAAGTTAGTAACTGAAAAGATAGCAGCTTAAAAGTTAGCCTTTAGAAGATATGCCGTGGTGAATTGAACTGAACTGACTGTAGGTTATGTATATGTTTAAGAGGCACACTAGGGCATGTTATCTGCCATCCCCACCCAAGCCATGTGGAGTTGGTGTCGCAGATCATTTCGAAGGAAGAAGCAGGGACCGATAAAGGTTCTCCTGCTTCTTTTTCATTTGTTCGGCGCGGATAAACGGTAACTCTAGATCTATAGAAAATTTTATTTAGTGGATTTTATCGTAGATTGTTACAAATGAAATTTCAATTTCTATACCTCAATAGAGTCGTCAATAGTGTCATTTTTTGCAGGAATGCAACCTCATCTTGCGAATTGGGATAATATTCACTATTACCAAGTTCATTGCTTTCCTTTCACCTAAATTCAGTGTGTTTTCTTCACTTGAAGATAAGATTGTTTCCTTTAAGAGAAATCTTAGCCGGCATCGTTATGGCATACTAGATTTGGATGATACGGGACAACTCCGTGATATTATTACTCCAGTCAGCTCTGATTATGCAACACTAGCACATAATAAAAAAGTACAGGGATTGTCTAAAATCAAATATCGAAATGTTTGCGTGATGCAATATATGAACTGGCAGAAAGTTAAGTGAGCCAAGCTGTTCCATAAGTATATAGATGGGAGCGTATTATGAACGAAATACAATTTCTAATGTATGAAGCTGATGAAAGAGTAGAAGTTCTTGTTCAAGATGAAACGATTTGGGCTACCCAAAAAACAATCGCTGAACTATTCGATGTTGGAGTTCCAGCAATTAACAAGCACTTAAAGAACATTTTTCAGTCAGGAGAATTAGATGAAAAAGTGGTTGTTTCCATTTTGGAAAGTACCACTCCACACGGTGCTGTGGAAGGAAAGACACAGACGAAAACAGTTAAATATTATAATTTAGATGCAATTATATCTATTGGCTACCGTGTGATTTCACAAAAGGCAATCAAGTTCCGTATATGGGCAACCGATATCTTAAAAGATTACATTCTCACCTTGTTTCAAAGTTGATGTTCAACGTATGAAACAAGGTGAGAATGTTTTTGGTAAGGACTACTTCCGTGAATTGATTTAAACTGTTCGTTCCATTCGGGCAAGTGAACGACGCATATGGAAATAAATCTCAGATATATTTGCGGAAATTTCATACGACTATAATAGAAATGCTGAGATTACTAAAAGTTCTATTCAACAGTTCAAAATAAGTTTCATTATGCGATTACAGGTAAAACAGCTGCTGAAATTGTGTATAACGGTATTAATAAAGACAAAGAACATATGGGACTTACATTTTGGAAAAATTCACTTAAAGGTCGCATCTGAAGATCAGAATGAGTAGTCAGGCTAAAAGACAACACAAAATGAACAAGATTATTATACAAACAGAAAGAACTTATTTGCGGCACTTAACAACCGAAGATGCAGAAAACTTCTACAGGCTAAATCTCGATTAGGAAGTTTTGAAATATACAGGTGATAAATCATTTGCAAGTATAATTGAAGCCAAAGAATTTTTAAAAGCTTATGACCAATATGAAAAATATAATGTTGGACGACTTGCTGTAATTAACAAAACAGAAAATAGATTTATTGGATGGTGTGGACTGAAATACTCCCAAAATGTGAATGAGTATGACATTGGTTTTCGATTTTTCAGAAAATATTGGAACAAAGGTTACGCAACAGAAACCTCAAAAGCGTGCATTGATTTTGGATTTAGGAAACTTGGATTGAATAAAATTATAGGAAGGGCAATGAAAGAAAACATTGCGTCCATCAAAGTTCTAGAAAAAATCGGGTTGATTTATATGAAAGATTTCGACTTTGATAGACATAGTGGAGTGATTTATGAAATAACAAAAAACAAATATGAACAAACAATCGCCAATCGCTAGCAATAAGGCGGGACCAAACAACACATGGATAGGAACTGGAATTCTTCATAGTATATCCAAGCTGATTACTAGCTTGGATTACCTTACTTATATTTGTTTAATAGTGTTTCTGGAATATGACAATAATCATCAGGACATCTGGCTAATCTATCTTGATGTTCTTCTGCACTTTTTACATAGTTTTTAAGTGGTAATACTTCAACGGCGATAAGGTCGTAATCATTTCTCTTACGCAGAAATTCGTTCGCTTCTTCTAAGTGAACAGGATTTTCACTATAAACTCCTGTTCTATATTTCTCACCAATATCCTGTCCTTGCTTATTTAGACTGTAAGGATCTATGATTTCAAATAAATATTCCATTAATTCCGTAATTGTGACAACTGCTGGATTAAATTCGGTCTTCACACATTCGGCATAGCCATCATAATCACCACTAAGTGTCTGACTAGTTCCATTAGCTCTTCCCGCCTCTGTATGTACAACTCCTGGCAATGTTTTTAAAAAAGCTTGTACTCCCCATAAGCATCCACCTGCTAAATAGATTACTTCCATATTGACTCTCCTTTATGTTAAAAATATCAAAAATTTTATTATAAGTTGCATCCATTTCATCATATCAATTATAACGCATGAGGTAAAATATCGTTCCTAGACAACTATTATTATTTTTTGATTGAATTGATTAATATTTGATATTCTCTTCAATAGATATGTTTATGAAAAAGGTTCCGCTATACTTAAAGTTAATTTATGGTGCAAGGTATGGTAAGCAAGCAGAAACATATACATAACGGATTCATTATGGCTGGGCATTTTTCTATCGGATAAAGTGTTGACGACAGAGGAAGGGATTTATGATAGAGCTGAATTTTTTGATCGAGATGTATTGGAACAAATCAGGTGATTTGCATGACTTGGAGCAAGCGAGATTAATGAATATGATACAAACAGAACTGAAAAAGTCACAATTAATTTGGATTGAAAAGAAAACGTTTTTATTATCGAGTTTACGTACTGTTTCGTCGAACTGGACACTCGCACATTAGATGCTTTTAATTATCATGCAACAAAAATGGGAGCGGCTAAGCGGGAAGCTGTATGGATGTTATTAGCTATAGATATTATGAAAATAGAATCGTTGGATAATTAAAGTGATTCTATTAGACTTGGTGAGGAACTACTATAAATCTACTAATAAGGGGTATGAATAGAAAAAGAAACATATGAATTGAGAAAAGATGATAATAATATCGTTTCACTTACCATTAACAGACGTGGTAACGGGAAAGATGAACAAGTAGTTTATTTTCTTAAGAATGATGAGGGCACTTTTGTTTTTAAAGTGATACTTTCAATAAATCGTTTCTTAAATGGGTAATCCTGCTTATTATATATCTATATCATGATATTGAGAGTAAACGCTGTTGTAGTCACTGCCGGTTTATTTCTTTTAGATCTTGGTAGGAGAACGATGAGTGTGGAGATGATATGGAGAAAAATTTGAAAATCTATACATATTGGAGGCGTTTACATGTACAAGGTTATGGTTGTTGAAGATGAATTGCTTGTGCGGCTCGGGTTGATCAACTCCATCGACTGGAGCAAGTTCGGGATGGCGGTCGTGGCCGACGCAGCGGATGGTAAAGCCGCTTGGGAGCTATATACGAAGGAGAAGCCGGACGTGGTGATCACCGATTTGCGGATGCCTAGAATGGACGGAATTACACTGATTACGAAAATAAGGGAAAAGGACAAGACCACCCGTGTCATCGTATTGTCATGCCTAGAGGAGTTTGACCTGGCTCGCAAGGCGATGTCGCTTGGTGTGTCGGACTATATTCTGAAGTTGACGATGACTGAAGAGGAGATGGAGGATGTACTGCGCAAAACGTACGATGAGCTGAGCCAGAACACAGTACCGGAGGATAGTCGATCGACCACAATTGCCGCTGTTGAGACTGGACTTGTGAAAGAGAAGATGCTGAAAGACTTCCTGTTCTATAACGTCTATTCGGTTGATGAATTCACGGATTTTGTTGAAAGGTCGGGGCTACGACTGAGTGAGACAAGGCTTGTGCTGTGCACGATAGAAATAGACCATTATCAGGTTCTCTGTAATAAATTCCAGGACGAGCAAGGGCATCTGATCAAGGTGACGCTTCTCAACATTTTGGAGGAAATAATGGCGATTTATCGAAGAGGGGAGGCATTTTATCTCGATGAAACACATTATACCGCCATCTTCAGCTTCGCTGACATCACGAGCGAGCAGGCTATCACGCAGCAATTGTACGGGATATTGGGCAAAATCAGGGAAGTCATTGGAACGTATTTCGGAGGATCAGTCACGTTCGGGCTGAGTGGCGTACAGAGCGGATATAGAAGCTTGCCGAGCTTGTATACGGAATCTAGGCAGGCGCTTAATAAGAAATATTATGTGGGAAGTGGGCTTATTCTGACTGGCGATACTCGTTTCAGCGAGACGAAATTGCGGGAGCGGATCGAGGAACTAAAGCATATTCCCTTTCTCGGTCAATTGTTCGGTGAACGTCATGCAGCCGAGTATGCGCGCCGAATTGATCGGCTGGCGGAAGCTTTGTTTGCGGGCAAAGAGACGGTATTGATTTTGTTCAACCAACTTTTGCAATGGGTCGCTTCTGCTCTTCTCTACAAGGACGAAGCCTGTACGCAGGCGCTCATGGACTACAGCCGCAAGCTGAATAATTGTGAAACAATGATGGAAATGACCGATGCTTTTACGATGTACTTGAACGACATTGTGGATATTGTCCGCAAACGAAGGCTGCTCAGTAAGGAAATCGCACATGCAATTCAATACATCGAGCGGAATTACGATGAGGATCTTAGCCTACAGCAGGTGGCCGATCACGTCAGCTTAAGCTTCAGCTATTTGAGCAACTTGTTCAAGAAAGAACTGCAAATTACTTTCGTCGAATATTTGAACAACTTCCGTATTGAACGAGCCAAGGAATTGCTTACCGGTACCCCCTTAAAGACGTATGAGATTGCCCAAAAAGTCGGATTTTCCCCAGAAAGCACTTATTTCAGCAAAGTATTCAAGAAGACGACGGGTCTTAGCCCAAACGAGTTCCGCAGACAGCGGCAAACTGAATTCGAATGAAGGATGGGTGAGAAGAGATGGAATCTTCACAAGGTCCAAGCAAGACGCGGAAGCTTCGCGGGCAGAGGTGGCTACGTCACATTTGGCCAGTCAAGGGTATGCATAGCTTACGTAAACAGCTAATCGTATATTTTACATTAATTTCGCTCGTTGTCCTTTCGCTAGGTTCTTATTTTAGTTATTCGCATATGCTGGAGATCATCAAGGGTCAGAATGAGAAGTATTTGTTTCAGCAGTTCCGTCAGCTCGACTATAACATGAACAGCATGATCAGCGATGTGGACCGGTTGTCGAAGTTGTTTTTGATTGATGATGCCGTACAGAAGTTTCTGGAAACGAATCTATACAGCAGTGAATTTGACGCAATTGAGACGACTAACAGCATAATCGGTCGCATTACGAGCTTTATTTCGAACTATAGCTATATCCAATCAATCTATATCGTGACCGAAAATCGCGGTCAAATCGGTGGGAGCTTCAAGACGACGCTTGTCAACACTGATGACGAGTGGATGGAAGAATATTTCCAATCAGAAGAATATTTAAAAACGCGAGACGTGTTTCCTCAAGTAGTTATTGGCGGGGGCAAGAAAGAATCGTTTTTCAATCCGTACATTTCATCCATACAGGATACCTCTATCATCAGTGTTATGCGAGGTGTAAAGCCAATCTATGATCAGCGTAAAAGCGCTACGCTCATCATTAATATTAATGAGCGATATCTCGCTTCTGTCTATTCTGCAGCGTTCGATGACAACGAGGGCGAAACCTATATCGTCGACGACCGAGGGGGAGTCGTTTCCAGTGGGGATGGACGGTTGATCGGCACGGTTAGTCCGTATTATGAGCAAATTCAAGTGGCAGGGGATTTCGGTAGTTTCGTGCCAACGGGAAGTGCTATGCAGGTGGTTTATTACAAGCTTCAGGGGGAGAACTGGTACATCGTCAAGGAGATTCCGTTGCAGTTGTTTTCTGAAGACATTTTATCTATGCAAAAAATGATTGTTTTCGTGTTTTTTATAAGTATGTTGCTCATTTACACCGTATCGCTCGCCTGGCTACGAAAAATTACGAAGCCGCTCAACAAACTTGCCGATAAGATGTTTGACATGAGTCGGGGGGAATTAGGAGTAACGATCACAAAAATTCCAAACAACGAATTCGGCATTGTCATCAGGCGATTTAATGAAATGTCGCTCAGCATCGTCGACTTGCTCCACAAAAATAACGAAATTCAGGAGAAGAAGCGGAAGTTCGAAATCGAGGCCTTACAGTCGCAAATCAATCCCCATTTTTTGTATAACACGCTCAATATGATCAAGTGGATGGCTTCTCTCATGAAAGCAAACCATATTGTGGCGAGCATCGTCGCCCTCGGCAATCTACTACGACCGGCTTTTAAAAGTACAAGCCCAATGTGTACACTCAGAGACGAACTTCGTTATTTGGAAAATTATATAAAAATTATAAATTGGCGGTTCAGCAACAGCGTGAATTTCATTCTGAATGTGGAGGAGCAATTTATGGACTGCCAAATTCCGCGGTTCATTCTACAGCCTTTAATTGAAAATTCGATCACATTCGGTATGCAAGACCATGAGCATGTGATCAATATTACGATCGAAGCGGCCTCATTGGATGACGATGTGGAAATCCTCGTGACGGATACAGGGAAAGGAATACAGCCGGACAAGCTGGCGGAAATTAACTCCAATTTGCAAGATGTGGAAGATGGTGTGCTGCGAAATAAGGAAGGCGGCATCGGTATTTACAACGTGAATCGGAGAATCAGGCTCCATTTCGGGGAGCGTTATGGCATCCGAATCGGCAATGCAGAAGAGAAAGGAACGGTGGTACGCATTCTTGTTCCGGAAGTACGTGACGACGGAGAGTCTATTCGTGAAGAATGGCCCGGCGGTCAGAATTAGGCGGAATTAGTTCGTTTTTAAAAAAAATTCAGCTTTTCCTTAATTTTTTCATCCTGTCAACTGCGTCGGTGGGCTTCGCTGCAAAGTGGACAATATTGTTCAGCGAATTCGCTAATTATTTCATTGGGCCATCTATAACAGGAATGTATGATGATATTAATGCATCGACAGCATTACATGTTAAAAGGAAGGAGAGTGTTGCATGCAGATAGGAAACGTTGTTGCTTCCTCAGTGATCACGGTCAAGAAAAATTGGAGAAGAGGCGGCTTAAAGCTATTTCTGATGGCCATTCCTTTTATTGTAATTGTTTTTGTTTTCAGTTATATTCCTTTGTTCGGCTGGATTTACGCTTTCTACGATTACTTGCCGGGTATTGCGCTCAGTAAAACAGAGTTTATCGGTCTGGACAATTTCCGCGAGATGCTATCGGATGGCGAGATGACGAGGGTAATGATCAATACGTTAGTGCTTAGTTTCCTATCGATTCTATCCTCACCCCTTCCCCTCGTGCTGGCTGTTTTGCTCAATGAGGTGAAAGCGTCATGGTTCAAGAAATTAATTCAGACGACAACGACGCTACCTAATTTTACAAGCTGGGTTATCGTATTTTCACTGGCATTTAGCCTGTTTTCATCCGAAGGTCTAATCAATCAATTGCTTATGAAGGCTGGACTTATCAATGATCCGCTTAATGTGCTCGGCAATGAAAGGATAGTCTGGATATTTCAAACGTTGCTCGGCATCTGGAAGACGATCGGGTGGAGTGCGATTATTTATTTAGCGGCGATCGCAGGCATCGACAGTGAACTATACGATGCAGCCAAAGTCGACGGCGCGGGTCGTTTGAAGAGTATACTGCATATTACACTTCCCGGTATTAGCTCAACGTTCTTTGTGCTACTACTGCTGGCAATTAGTAATATGTTGTCGGCGGGTTTCGAACAATATCTGGTGTTTTATAACGTTATGGTTGCAAATAAGATCGAAGTGCTTGACCTGTTCGTATACAGGCTCGGACTTATTACGAATGATTATTCCTATTCGACGGCTGTTGGTATTTTCAAATCTGTGGTTAGCATCGTTCTGTTGTTTTCAGTTAACCATATTTCACGAAAAGTCAGGGGGGAAAGCATTATATGAGAAACGTTAAATCGGGATTGTTGTTCGATCTGTTGAATTATATATTGCTTAATCTGCTTTTTATCGTTACGTTGTATCCGTTTTATTACATCTTCATTTATTCAATCAGTGATCCAACATTGGCACAGAAAGGGATTGCGCTTTTGCCAGCGGGGTTTTCACTGGACGCTTATAAGAGCGTTTTTATGTTGAAGGGGATGAAAGATGCGGCTCTTATTACTGTGCTCAGAACCGTCATTGGTACGACATTGACCATCATTTGCTGTTCATTCTTTGCTTACATCATTACGAAGCCAGAGCTTCCGTTCCGCCGTATCATTTACCGGTTCCTGCTCGTTACGATGTATTTTAATGCGGGCTTCATTCCATGGTATTTGACGATGAAGTCACTACATTTGAACAATAGTTTTTTATTATACATTTTGCCATATGCGGTTTCGGCTTTCTATGTGATGCTGATCAAAACATTTATGGAGCAATTACCTCCATCGTTGGAGGAATCAGCGAATATCGATGGGGCGGGTTATGTAACTGTTTTCATCCGTATTATCTTCCCTCTATCGAAGCCGATTATTGCCACGATTACCGTTTTTGCGGCTGTGAATCAATGGAACACATGGATCGATAACTTCTTTCTGGTGGAAAATCCGAAGCTTCAGACGTTGCAGCTTATCCTTTACAATTATTTGAACCAGGCGAACAACCTTGCTACGAAGAGCACGATGGAACTGACGCGAGGGGTAAATGTGAATGTGATGACACCTGCCTCAATCCGCATGACGATTACAATGGTCGTCACACTGCCGATCATTCTTGTCTACCCGTTTATGCAACGTTATTTCGTGAAAGGTATTATGCTAGGAGCTGTGAAGGGGTAATTGGCTCCGATAAATATAGCATCGTAGAGATTGACGAATAACGGAAGTTATACCATGTTGCATTAGAAATACTTATCTTGATTAGCGAGTCTGTCGATTAATTGTGGGTAACCGATGATAAGCAATATGAAAATTAGGCTACAACAGTGGTCGGAATCCCATTCTTGATCGCAGTGGCTATTGCTATATTACCTATTCACAATTAATCGATAGTCTCTTAACACGGGTTAATCAATAGTTTTCAAATTGATGAGGAGGTCTTATTCATGCAAAGACGGGTTACACACAAGCTAGCCGCGATTATGCTAATTATGGCGATGGTGTTTGCGGCATGCAGTTCAGGAATGGGAAGCGGCAACGATACCGTGAAGATGGAAGGCAATCGGACACCGTCCGAGGATACGAGCGATGTGGCCAAGGAAGAGGTGAAAATCCGAGTACTCGTTCCGGAAACAGGGTCAAGGTGGAACATGTTTCCGGACAACGCTGTCGCCCAGGAAATCAAGAAGAAGACGGGAATTACCGTTGAATTCGTTGAATCGGACGAGAACAAATTCAAGGTGCTGCTTGCCGGTGGCGATCTTCCGGACATTGTTCGGGCCGACCCGGCCAAGTAGGCAAACAGTTGATCGAAGGCGGGCTCGTCATTCCGCTGGATGATTTGCTTAAGACCAATGGGCCGGACATTGCTAATAATATTAGCTCAACGCTGGATTTCAGCCGCAAAAACTGGAGTCAGGGACAGAATAAGCTGTACTTCCTGCCAGCGGAGGTTCAGGCGAAGCCGGTATCGTACTATCCGGACATCGGCATGGGCGCGTTGATTCGATGGGAATTTTATAAAGAAATCGGAGCTCCAGAGATAAGCAGCCCGGACGATTTGCTAAACGTGCTGAAACAAATCGTAGATAAGCATTCTACGACAGAAGATGGAAAGAAGATATATGGTGTATCGTTCTGGTCAGACTGGGGATTGTGGCAGTATGTTTTTCCGATGTTTTGGTACAAAGGGGAGCGAACCGACAATAGCGACTTTATGGTGAAGCAGGTCGGGGCTAAACAGTATACGAATATGTTGACGGACACCAACTCTACTTACTGGGAGGCGCTTAAGTATTACTACAAGGCGAAGCAGATGGGGCTGCTCGACCCTGACGCCTTGACGATGAAATCCGATGATTATTCGGCGAAAATGACGGCGGGGCAATACGTGTCGGGGATCGTGACGTGGGCGGTCGGCGAATTTAACAACAACAACGCGAAGGACGGCAAAGGCTTCGTGACCATTCCGAATACGGAAGGATTCTCCTTCTCCGGCGGCGTATCGCCTGCTGGTTGGGTAGATAAAACGTACGCGATTACGAAGAGCTCGAAGCATCCGGAGAAAGCGATGGAATTACTCAATTACCTATATAGTTATGATGGAGCGAGAACGATGCATAGCGGCGTCGAAGACGTACACTGGATGATGAAGGACGGCAAGCCACAATTGACAGACGAGGCGATTAAGCTCAAGTCTGAAGGTGGAGATGAGCTGTATAAAACGGGTATCGGATTAGATGCAAACTTCATCGGCTTGGGTGAGATGGTCACGCATCCTGGGGATGGCATGCAGCTTAACCTGTTCAATACACCGGAGGTGTACCAGAAGGGGATGACGGCGCTCCACAAAGATTTCAGTGATTATTACAAAGTCCCTTATCCTGGGAAGATATGGGAGGATCGACTTGAAGCTGGCCAATTAACGGATGCCAATACGGTATTGAAAGGCATGACTAACGAAGAGATTCTCGCAGAGAATACGATTGCGTTGCCGATCGTTCCGGACGATATGAAGAAGATAGAAGCCAGATTGAAGGACTTGGGCGCGAAGTATGCGGCGAATGTCATCCTTTCGAAGAATGATGCGGAATTCGAGGAGAATAAGAACAAGGCGATTGTAGCATTCAAGGATGCTGGGGCGGATCAATATACAGATTGGTATACGAAAGCGTACGCTGAAGCTAGAGTAGCGGCAGGCGCGAAATAGCGAGAGAGCCTCTGGTAGTTTATGCCGGAGGCTACTTGCTCTTGTACGAAATCAAAAAAATATTGTAGGAGGGATCAAGTATTGACATCACTAACCGATCATGCGGGTTTCGAAGATAGAAAGGCGATATGGATTGCAAAACCGACCATCGACCATAGGAGCTGGACTCGGTACAGAGTGGAAGTGAGCATCACGATTGAAACGGGAGGCGCAGGTATCCTGTTTGGAGTTCGCGACGAGAATGATTATTACGGCTGTGAATTGGATGCGGAAGCACGCGCTGTAACGGTCTATTCGCTCAAAGATGGTGTCCGCCGGGAATATGGTAAGGCGCCTGCACCAGAACTCGCGGTGCTGCCCGTGAATATCGAAGTATCCATTGTCCAAGGGATAGGCATGGTTCAGGTATCGTTGGATGGGCTTCTGGTATTGACGACTCAGATGCATACGCTCCAGCCCGGAACGATCGGCTTTAAGACCGAAGCGGGACAGTCAGTCGTATATCGTGGTTTGTGGGTTTACGACGCTGACGGCCGCGCACTGTATGTAAATCGGTTCTATGACCCGAGTACATTGCAGTTCACTGCGGGGCAGATCGATTCCTCTGGGAGACATCTTCGTCTTGACGAAAATACCGTATCCTTATGCGAGTCGCCGGTATCTATGGACAGCCCATTATTCCGTAAAGCGTTCATCGTTGCTGCCGATGTCATCAAGGCGGTTATTCGTGTCTACACGATAGGATGGTATGAACTGAGCATCAATGGGTGCAAAGTCGATAATCGTGTGTTGACTCCAGCCAATACGCCTTATGATCGCAAAATGCTATTCGACACATATGATGTGACGACTGCACTACAGCTTGGAGGCAACGCCATTGGGTTATGGCTTGGCAATGGCTACAATATGAATTATTCACCTTGGGGCTGGAAATGGAAGCGGGATAAAGCAGCGATTCTGGAATTGGATATTGAGTTGGCTGGTGGCACAACGCAGCGGATCGTGACGGACGAGACCTGGTTGACGACGAACAGTCCGATTCTCGTGAATGACATCTATGATGGGGAAACGTTCGATGGTCGAAAGGCACAACCCGGTTGGGACACGTTCGAATTCCAAGGCGGAGAGTGGTTGACGGCAGTTGCGGTCTCCCCGCCTGAAGGAACGCTGGAGCCGAATTCGCAGCCACCCATAAGATCGTATGAGCCGATCGAACCGGTGCGCATGCTAAGTCCGCGTAAGGGCGTCATCGTGTACGATTTCGGTCAGAATATCGCCGGCTGGATGAAAGTGCGGGTCGAGGGGCCGGCAGGAAGCAGGTTGACGTTGAAGTATAGCGAGTTGCTAGATTCGGATGGAAACATTGACCCGTGGACGAATCGACACGCGAAGGCGGCGGATGTCTATATTTTAAACGGTCAAGGGGTGGAGATGTACGAGCCGCGGTTTACGTATCACGGTTTCCGCTATGTGGAAGCAAGCGGTGAAGCGGAACTGATTCGCATGCAGGCGGTGCCAATCCACTCTGATGTTCGAGAGATTGGCCAATTCGCCAGTTCCGATGCTTTGCTTAATCAAATCCAGCGCAATATTCGTTGGTCGCTCTTGAATAATCTGGTCAGCATCCCAACCGATTGTTGTCAGCGCGACGAGCGAACACCTTGCCAGATGGATTCGGCAGTTGTCGAAGAAATGGCGATTCATCATTTCGATATGCAGCAGTACTATCGGAAATGGCTTGGTGACATTGAGGATAGTTTGGGCAATCCGGATTGGAGTGGCGACAAAGTGGCGCTCCCGTGGTACTTGTACTGGTACTATGGGGATGAGGAAGCTTTGCACAAATATTACGAGCCCATGACATCGTATATCGACGATCTGGCTGACCGGTGGCCGGATGGAATCGTTCAGGCAGGCTTTGGTGACTGGTGCGCTCCTAACGTAGATGGATGGGGAAATTATTTTCACGAAGTTTCGATCGTCAATACGTCGTTATATTACCGGCATGCTTCTATCGTGTCCGCCGCCGCCGGCGTGTTGCAGCGTAAAGAAGATCAGCAACGGTACGCAGCGCTGGCGATGCATATCAAACGCTCATTCCATGAGCGGTTCTATCAAGGTGATGGGGTATACGGAAGCGGTTCGCAAACCGCACAGCTGATGCCGCTTGCCTTCGACATCGTGCCCGAGGAACATATTGCGCAGGCAGTCCGCAGATTGGTCGCAGCCATTGCCACGAAGGGAAATCATCTCGATACGGGGATATACGGCACTCGTTATTTGATGGATGTCCTAGCCGATCACGGGCATATCGACTTGGCGTATGAAGTGCTGACTCAAGAAGACTATCCGGGATTCGGCTGGCAAATCGCACAAGGCGCGACCACCTTATGGGAGCAATGGAGTTTCAAAGGCGATATGCATTCGCATGATCATGCGATGTTTGGTGGGATCGGCGTTTCTTTTTTTACCCGGCTTGGCGGCATTGAACCGCTATCTCCTGGCTACGCGAAAATTAGTATCCGCCCTTGCGTACCGAACGGGTTAGCATGGGTTGTTGCGAGCATCGATACGGTAAAGGGACGAATTGTCTCCGCTTGGCGCAAGGAAGGCGATCGCCTTCATGTCGAAATCGAGATTCCAGCGCAAACGACGGCGGTTATTAAACTGCCTGCAGCAATCACTCCCGACACCGGGGAAGAGCATGAGGTAGGACCTGGCCGTTATCGATATACGGTGTGAAGCATGTCGGAAGTGAGAAGGTTTATTTTGAGTGGTTTGCTTGACAAACGAGAAGAGTGTGACATAATCCTATTAAAAAAACTACAGAGGGTGATGGGATGCTCAACGTAATGATTGTAGACGATGAGGAGATGATTCGCAGGGGTCTCAGATATTTAATCGATTGGGAGTCCTTTGGTTGCATCATTGTTGCAGAGGCAGAGAATGGTGTAGAGGCGCTGGAAATGGCAAATGGCCTCAAGCCGCATATTATGATCGTTGATGTTCGCATGCCTTTACTAAATGGTTTGGAACTCATTGATCGGCTAAGGATTGATTTACCCGAAACGAAATTTGTCATTCTAAGTGGCTATGACGAATTTGAATATGCTAAGGAAGCGATTGATAAAGGGGTTTATGCCTACTTGTTAAAGCCTGTAAATCAATCGATGCTTGAGGAGATGTTATCTAAAGTATCACAGGAATTGAAGGCTGCGCAGCAACGTGATAAGGAGCAGAATGAGTGGCGCACACAATTTGAGATGAGCATCCATGTTGTAAAGGAAAAACTAGTTACTTTTTTTATGTATGGCCTATCGGAAACTGTTTTAGTAGAAAATTATTGTAATATGCTGGGGTTGCATTTTAAACATACGTGCTTCATGGTGGCTGTGGGCATTATCGAGTCTGAATCTGCGGCAGAGCAGGCGATGTTGCAAGCTGAAGCTTATGTTCATCATAACTTTACTGAACTGCAAGCCTTTCATTATGAGCATCGGCGTTTAATTGTTATTTGGAATACATCAAAAGAGAACAATAGTTTGGAAGAAAAAGAAAACGTGTTCATTTCTAGTTTAAATAAATTGGAACAAGCACTTTACCGATCAACAGGACTGAGTTTCCGCTTTGGTATGGGCAGCCCGCATGATGGACTTGCGAATATTAATTTGTCTTATCGAGAAGCTGTTCAAGCGCTACATAGTTTGACAGCAGAGCAAAGACAGCATACCAAAATCGCTGTATTCTCTCATTTGATTCAAGAAGGCATAAATGATCTGATGTATTTTTTGGAGTATGAGAAAAAGATGATGCACTATTTGGAACAATGCGATATGACCAGCTTATTTGCCCAAATCGATAGTTTATTCGAATGGCGTGCGAATTTGATCAAAGCGGATTCTGAGGAGCGTTTGGAAATCGAGAAGCATTTTTGCATGAAACTGTTGATGAATGCGAACCAGTGGATGATTGATTTGGGCGCGGATGTCAAACAGCTATGGAAGGATGAGATCAATTACCGGCTTGAGATGATAAGGACTACTAACTTGTCGGAGCTAAGTATGAAAATGAAAGAAGTGTTTGCCCATACAGTAAGAAATGTACAGTCTCTTCAGCAACATAACACATCGAATATCGTTGAAGTCAAAGCCTACATTCGGGATAACTATATGAATGACATTAGGCTGACAACTGTGGCAGAGCAGTTTTATATGAATCCTACTTATTTTAGCGAGTTTTTCAAAAAGGAAACAGGGCGCAATTATTTGGAGTTTTTAACCCATACACGTATAGAAGCTGCGAAAAAAATATTAATTAAACATATCGAATTAAAAACGTATTTGGTGGCGGAACGAGTTGGTTATCAGGATTCACGATATTTCAGTCAAGTATTTCGCAAATATACGGGCTTAACTCCAACCGATTTTAGAAAAATCTATAGCAGGGAGCAATCCATAGAATGAGATGGAAGAATGTAATGTTCACCAAGTCGTTTAATTGGGTCTGGTTCCTTATTGTCATTGCGCTGATTCCAATTTTTGTAATTGGGAGTATAGCCTATCAAACTTCCTCTGAGATTATTCGCAATCAGACGGAGACTTATTCCTCTAGTATATTGCAACAGGTAATGGACAATATAGACGGTCTATTTCGTGATGTTGAGAATATTGCGACATTAATTTATACACATCCCGATGTGCAGAATATACGAGAATTAGATGAGCAACTTCCCAAACTTAATGGGAAAGAAGAGACAAGAATTCGAAATTTGATCGAAAATACGATCGGTCTATATCCTTACATCGACGACATTGTTTTATATGATGCTTATCATAATGTGTACTCGCGTTACCCTGTTCAAGACTTATATTTAACCGATTATTATGCTAAATCAAATGAATATCGAACATTTATGCAACAAGAGGAGAATACATACTGGTTTGGTCTTCATAAGAAATTCAGTGGTACTAGTGGCGACAATGAGCTTAAACCTTACGTTTTTTCTTATATTCGCAATATTTCCGATTTGGAAAGCAGTCGAACAACATTGGCAACTTTGCAAATATTTATATCAAAATCGGCGATTGATCAGATCAGCGACAAAGTGGTTTGGCCGGATAAGGGAACGATGGCAGTAATGGATGCAGAAGGTATAGTTGTTTATGATTCGCAGAATCCAAATCTGGTCAATACCACGTGGGAGTTTCCGGTGTTAATTGAGTCGTTAGAAAATAAAAACAAGGGGCAAATTACCGAGAAGATCAATGGAGTGGAGCAAATGATCCATATGGTCAAGTCAGAGGAAACGGGCTGGGTTACGATTAATATGATGCCGCTGCAAGCGATAAATCGGTATAGTCAAGGGATCAAAAATGTGCTGCTGATGGCATCAAGTGTAAGTATCGTCATTGTGATGATTAGCTTCTACGCTATTATTTCGCGGATATCACAGTTGCTCGCAGAACTTCGTAAAATAACGGTGAAACTTTCGCTTGAAGGGGCATCTACGAAAGAACTGGTATGGAATCATATTCAATTTAAGGCGACTAATCATATTGGTTTTAAAGAAATGATATCGATTGTCAAGCAGTTAATGGAAAAGTTGGACATGGCTGAACAAAAGAAGAAAACAGCAGAATTTGCCGCTTTGCAGGCCAATATTCACCCGCATTTTCTATATAACACATTGGAAACGATACGGATGATGGCGGTTATTAATCGAGATATAGTAGTAGCAGAGAATGTGGAAATGCTGGCTAATCTGTTCCGATACATTGTAAATTCGAAGGATGAATTTGTTACGTTAGCCGAGGAAATTCAACATGCTAAAAACTATATGAAAATTCAACAACTACGTTTTGGAACACGACTTTCGGTGCATTTTGACATCTCCAAGCCTGCTGAAGCGGGGAGGATGGTGCGTTTAAGTTTGCAACCACTAATTGAGAATGCGGTTAATCATGGATTCGAACATGTGGTGGGAGACAAGGTGATTAGGATCAAAGCTTATACCCATGCGAACAAAATAACGGTTTGTGTGATGGACAATGGACAGGGGATTCCTTTGAATCGTTTATTGGAACTACGGGCGACTCTTAAACAGACGCAATCGCAGAGTAAAACGGATCATATTGGCATGAGCAATGTGCATCAGCGGTTGCGTCTTTATTTTGGAGACGATTGTGGACTGCGTATATACAGTGTGCAAAATAAAGGGACGATTGTTAAGATGACCATCCCCTATGTTATACAAGAACAGCAGAATAAATTAAACAAAGAGCCGAAGGCTCCCACACTTTAGTAACGTAATATGACGGTATAATGACTCATGAGCGGGCAGAAAGGTATCATTGGATAGCCGATTTGTAATCGCTGCCAAAATGATTATAGGAGGATATGAGTCGCATGAAAAAAAGAATTGGGGTTGTCGCTGTATTGATGTTAATGGTAATGGCGGCTATAGCAACAGGATGTTCCAAAGATCAGCCAAATGGAACAAACGGTGATTCAACATCAAGCAATAATGCGAGTAAGCCGTCACCAACAGAAGAAAGCGCTTCAAATGATGCCGAGAGCAATGTACCGGTAGATCAGATTAAGATTACGATGAATTTGAAGCCGGATGACGGCGCAGTACAGGAATATAAAGACATGATCTCCGGGAAGTTCGCAACTTTTAATGAAAAATATGCTGAGTATGAGGCAACTGCGACTTTCTATAACTATTCACCAGAAACATTCATCCCTCGGATTGAGGCAAAGAAAGTCGATACGATGACTTATATGTGGGCTACGGAAACGAAGCCATTAGCTGCAAGGGGATTGTTAAAACCGCTGGATAGTTATTTGGATCAGGTTCCTGAGCTGAAAGAAGCACTTAATATGGAAATTGTCGGGCAGATCAGCAGAGGGGATGATGGTCAAATTTACTCGATTCCACTGGATGGCTATACGCAGCTATTACTGTATAATCGAGAGCGCTTTGCGGATGTTGGTCTGGATCCGGAAAAACCGCCAACTAATTGGGATGAATTAACAGATTATGCTAAAAAATTAACGGACCCAGATGCTAACCGATTCGGTTTACAAATCAATGGCGCTGACGGGGAAGCGGCGTGGAAATTCCAAAACTATGTGTTCCAAGCTGGCGGCGAGATGGAATCATTGGTAGACGGGAAATGGCAAGCTACATTTAATTCAGATGCTGGAGTAGCAGCACTGGAATTTATGAAAGATTTAAAATGGACACATGGAGTTGCCCATCCGAATGTACTGACGAATCAGGACGAAAGTATGCGTTTGCTGGCTACAGGTGAAGCAGCGATGGTACTGGGTGATGGTTGGGTAGTACATCAAGCGGTGAACCAATATGGCGCGCAACCTTCCAATATTGGGATTGGTTTGCTGCCGGCAGGACCGCAAGGGCAAGTCGGATGGCAAATGGGCGGATCAATTGCGGCATTTCCGAATTATGCATCGGATGAAGAGGTTATTGCCGGATTAAAGTTTTTATATGAATATTATTTCAACATTGATAAGGAAACGGTAGAAAATGAATACTTGGCAAGAGTGAAAGGAAGAGAGATTGTCGGCGTTCCTAAAGTGCAAGTATTCAGTACAAATTCCGATGCGGCGCAAATGATTAAAGAAGCAGAGCAGAAATATGCTGTACTGCCTCAGACCAATATCAAATTCGACCCTTACGTTGAACTAGCACCAGGACTGATGCCTGAGCCGCCACAAGAAGCACAACTGTTGTACAAACGGTTATCTGTGGCAATTCAGACGATTTTGACAGATAAAAATGCTGATCCGAAGTCTGAGTTAGATCAAGCTGCAGCAGAAGTAAATGCAATTCTTGAGAAAAATGTAAATTAGTTCAGACGACGTCAGCAAAGCTAGCATATAACGGATATTTTGCGCATTGTTACATGAACAAAATATCCGTTATCAACTCAAAAGGGAAGGGATTTGTATGAAAAATAAGTTATACCAACGTGAAATCGTACCTTGGTTGTTCATGCTGCCTGCTGTCATCGGATTTATTTTCTTCGTATGGCATCCATTTGTAAAAGGATTTTATATCGCTTTTACCGATTACGTTCCAGGTCGAAGTTCGATTTCATGGGTAGGCATTCAAAATTTCAAGGATGTATTCGCTGATAAATTATTTTATATATCTTGGAAGAATACGTTGTATTTTATGGTTATGTCGTTGGCACTTTGTTTTACCATGGCTATTATATTTGCAATATGCATGAATGAGATGCGGCGGATGAAAAGTTTATTTCGTGTAGTTTTATACCTCCCCTCCGTTGTACCTGCTGTCATCTCATCATTGCTCTGGATATGGATATTTAACCCAACCAAACTAGGAATGCTAAATATGTTATTGGGGCGGTTTGGTATAGAACCGCAGCCTTTTATTAGCTCGCCATCTCAGGCGATGCCTTCGTTGCTGCTTATGACCATATGGGGCTCGGTCGGCTATATAGCGATTATTTTCCTTGCCGCATTGCAAGGTGTGCGAGCGGATCTATATGAAGCTAGTGAAATAGATGGAGCGAGCTTGTTTCGTAAAATTTGGCATGTGACTTTGCCAGGCATTCGTCCTGTTATTGAAATGATGTTTATACTGACTTTAATTAATGGTATTAAATTTTTTACGGAGCCTTTCCTAATGACGGTAGGAGGTCCCGTCAATTCGACGCTTACCGTGATGTTGCTTAATTACAACTATGCATTTGTCATGTTAGAGTACAGCAAAGCAACAGCACAGGCGATTATTACATTCGTCGTTATCATGTTATTTACATTACTTTATTTCCGAATGATCAGGCAAGAAAATTAAGGGGTGATAAGGTGAAACTCGGAAATACAGGAAGCATCGATCGCACGATTATCACCGATATGGATTTCAAAAAAAAACGGGTTAAAGTCGGATACTATACGTTGTTTTTATTTATGATTTTAGTTGTTGCGACTACAATTTATCCGATTATATGGCTAGTGCTAGGCAGTTTTAAATCATTGACAGAGTTCTATTCCTTTCCTCCGACTTTTTTCCCGCAAGAGTGGGTATGGAAAAACTATTCGAATGCATGGAATAGCTTTCATTTTTCAAGATATATCCTAAATACGATGACCATCTTAGCAGGAAATTTAATTGCAGCGATCATCCCGTCTGCACTATGTGGCTATTCGCTGGCAAAATTGCGTCCGCGTGGTCAAAAAACGATGTTCTATGTCATCTTAGCAGCCGTTATGATACCTAGTCAGCTATATATGGTTCCTCTTTATTTGAATTTAAGAGAATTGCCGTTACTTCACTGGAACTTATTTGACAGCTATTGGGCGTTCTGGCTGCCATCAATGGCAAATCCGTTTTTTATTTATATTTTTTATAGCTTTTTCATTTCTATTCCAGATGATTTACTAGAAGCTGCAAGAATAGACGGGGCTAGGGAGTTTCCCATTTTCATCAGAATCGTAGTACCAATTTGCCAACCTGTATTTGTTGTTGCGGCTATATTTACCATGACAGGAACATGGAATGAATTTTTCTGGCCAATGCTTGTTCTGACCGATATGGACAAATTTCCGATTATGACGGCTGTCAATACAATGCTGCGCACAACGAATGCTTCGGGAGGAGGGGCGGACTACAACTCTATTTTTTCTGGACTAGTAATCGGACTTGTTCCGGCGGTTATTCTATTTTTTATTTTCCAAAAGCAAATTTTGCGAGGATATACGATGTCAGGAATTAAAGGTTGATCCGTATTTTTAAAAAAGGGAGTGTTACAATGATGAAAATTAGTAAACGGACGGTCAGCTTAACATTAGTTATTTCGTTGCTATGGTTTTCACTGGGGATGTCCGGGAATGGAGAGGCAAGCGTTCATGCACAGGTAACACCATTTAAAGAGGTCATCATCGGAGATTTTGAAACGGATATGGATGGATGGATCACTTATTTTCCTACTGGAGTGACAGGTGACTTCAGCCGGGACGAGGGGACATCTAAGCTGAATCATGCTTCTGCTAAGCTGAGTGGCAATTTCGAGAGTGGTGGTTCCGAGATCTCGATTCAGAAGGATTTCCCTGAGAACGCCAATCAGGAGGATGTCGTTGGTCTTTCCTTCTGGATAAAAACGGATGATGCAGATTTCATACTCGTAAGGGTGACGGATAATTCTGGACAAACTCATCAAGCCAAACTGCAATTAGAGCGAACTTCAGAGTGGCAGAAAGTTGAGCTTTCCCCGTGGTCATTTGACGAGCATTGGTCTTCATGGGGAGAAGTGGACGATGGAGAGTTGCACTTTCCTTTGTTGGCAGTAGCTATTACAGTACCGGCTTGGTTGTTGAACGATGGTAAGAAAGCTGCGACAGTCTGGCTGGATGAGATAGCGCTTCTTGTCGAGAAAAATGTGATTCCACCTGGAGTAGAAACATTGCCAGAACTTCCACTAGGCAATTTTGAAAGCGTAGATGAGGAATGGGAATTATTTTTGCCACCGAACAGCCAAGGGGATTGGATGATGGATCAGACAACGGTTCGAGCGGGTAGCGACAGTTCCTATTCTGCGAAGTTAACCGGAGATTTTACAGCAGGCGGTTATGATCTGCAGATTTCTAGGCAAATATATGAGCGATTTGCACCTACCGAGCCTAAGCTGATCTCATTTTGGGTCAAAACAGAGGATGCTCACTCCATCGTGTTGCGATTGGATGACGGCAGCGGACAAACGCATCAGCAGACGATTACGCTAGAAGATACTACGGAGTGGCAGCAAGTGATAGTGACAAACCCTACGGGCGGGAACGGCTATTCCCATTGGGGTGGAGCTAATGATGGACAATGGCATTCGCAGCTTACTAAGATTGCACTGAATTTCAATGTACAGAATTTGAAAGATGGCAAGCAGACAGGCACCGTATGGTTTGATGATATTATGGCTAAAGTATCCGTTCCGGTGCTGGAGCTTGTTCAGAAAGAGACTGGCAACGTTTTTACAGGAACTTCGATTGCTGCATTTGACGTGCTGACGAGCGGCGATCAGGTGATGTGGGAAGCTACCAATCTTTGGGGACAGCAGGTGTCATCAGGACAAAGCGCAGTTGTTCATAATCAGCATTCCTTAGCCATTGCTGTACCTTCAGCAGGTTATTATAAGCTCAAGGTTACCGCATTGCTTGATGGCATAGCCCTTGCAACAAAGGAAACGACGTTTGCCACGCTTACCGAATTTGATTTATCGACCGTTGACGATTCTGTCTTTGGCGTGCAAACTCACTTCGCGCATACGTGGAGCAGAGAAGTGGTACCGCTCGTTCGTAAAGCAGGAGTAAAACATTTGCGGGATGAAATATACTGGTCGGAAGTGGAACTGGAGAAAGATGTATTCACATTCGTTCCTAAGTTCAATACGTATATGCAATCGCTTGCCAATAACCATATTAAACCGTTGATTACGCTAGATTTTGTTAATCAATTTTATGACGGAGGGGATGCGCCGTATACGAATGTGGGCCGGGAAGGATACGCTAGATATGCCCGAGAAGTGCTTGAGCATTATGGAGAGCAAATCGAGTGGGTAGAAATATGGAATGAATGGAATTTGGCACCGTTCAGTCATGGGCCTGGAGCTGCGGACGTCGGGGTTTACTTTGAACTGATGAAAGCGGCATATGAGAAAATTAAACATGAGAATGTAAGACCGGATGTAACTGTGCTGGGCGCGGCTACATCAGATATTCCATTTGAATGGTTGGAACAATTATTCCAGCTCGGTGGATTGCAATATATGGATAAGTTATCGATACATCCGTATGTTTACCCTCGAATTCCAGAGGAAAATATCGCTCAAATCGTGAAGCTTAACAATTTGATGAAACAATACAATAATGATGAGGCGCTTCCCATCTGGTATTCGGAAATTGGCTGGCCAACACACCAGGGTAATAGAGGAGTGGATGAGCAAACGCAAGCCGCATATTTGATCCGCAATTTTGTAGTAGCGATAGCATCTGGCATTGAGAAAATATTCTGGTACGATTTGAAAAATGATGGTACGGACAAAACGTATAATGAAGACAATTTTGGATTGATCCATCACGAAACCGACGTGCTGGGAAGCTACACACCGAAACCAGGTTATGTAGCGATGGCAACAGTAACAAGGCAATTGTCCAATGCAGAGTATGTTGAGCGCAAGGATACGGATGAAAGCTTACACTGGCATCAGTTTGATCAGCAAGGTGTTCCTGTGCATGTCATTTGGTCTTTGGAACCTACCAATGTGAAGCTCGAAGGGACGGGCAGTCTGGAAATCATTGATATGATGGGCGGTACAAAGCAAGTATCAGATGCAAATCTAGGTCTTAATATATCGCTTGCAGGAAATCCGTTATTTGTTAGAGGACAATTGGAGCAGATTAAACCGGCTAGTGCATTCGATATGCTAAGTCAACAAAGCTTTGTCAATCAACCAGTGCAGTTGACGTTGGTTGTAGATAATACATTAGATGAAGAAAATCCACTGAATGCCGATTTTAGAATTGGACAACAAAGCTATATGCTGTCGGCTGAACCTGCTGAACGCAAAACAGTGACGGTTGAACTACCGCCGTTTAGCCAACCAGGCAAGCATACGGTAACAGCAGATGTGTTCGTTAACAACGTTATGGTAGGAGTTGTCTCTGTCGAGGTGCTTGTGCAGGAGCAATATGATGTTGAGATGAAACATGTCTTTCATAATAATAAGGAAGAGCTCATTTTCAACATTCACAATTATATGCCGGAAGAAAAGCAATTGCAGGCAATCAAATGGAATATCGGCAGCAAGCAAGCTACTTATCCAGTAGAAGACGTTCTGTTATCTGATGCGATTAGCGAGGTCAATCTTCCGCTCGATGAAGTCGATATCGGTAACAATCAACAAGCCGTGTTTGAATTTGTAATGGCTGATGGCACTGGAAGCATCATTTATGAAGCGGTAATTAGTAAGGTAGATGTGGAGGATATGCTGCAGATCGACAGGCACAATGGCCAGACATTCACCACGATTGATCTGTCGGAAGGACACGTGAACATTCCCAATTATGGCGGGGCCGCTGATTTAAGCGGTACGTTGGAGCTGGATTGGGACGACGATAACCTCTATATTACCGGATATATTACGGATAATCACTTCGCACAACCTTATTCGGACGGTGATATCTGGCAGGGCGACAGCGTACAATTTGCGGTATCATCAGGAATGCCAGGGGATGCTTCGCGTTGGTTTGAGTATGGCATGGCATTAACGTCCAATGGTGCTGAACTGTATCGTTGGCAGTCCACACCGCAACTGAATACCGGTCAGGTGACGAATACTGATTTGGATATTTCGCGAGACGAGGAAACGAAGAAAACGATATACAAGCTAGCGTTGCCATGGTCAGAATTAAAACCGATTAAACAGTCAGATGGATTAATCAGCATTTCATTTGTCGTTAATGATAATGATGGAAACGGTCGAAAAGGATGGATTGAATGGGGTTCAGGAATCGCTGTGAGCAAAAACTCGGCATTGTTTGTACCTGCACTACTAGTAGCACCACCTATGACTACAGCCACATTGACAGGTGTAGCGCCGAACGGAGTAACGACTGGTAATGTAACCATGACATTGTCTACGCAAGCTCAAACTTTTGAAATAGCTGAAACACAGTACAGTATAGATAATGGAGAAACTTGGGTGAATTATGACCAGCCAGTTACTTTCTCGAACGTGCAGTCATATAATCTGTTATACCGCTCGTCTGATCATCGAGGCAATATCGAGCAAGCAAGTGGGATCCAATTCACGATCAAATCGAGTAGTTCTGGAACAGGTACGCCTATAATTCCTACACAGCCTGCGAATGGGAATAGTGATGACAGTGTTAAGAATCAAGCAGATGGGGATGATGCTGATTCTAATAGTGAACCGGAAACGTCAACTCCGTCATCGATTGTATTTACCGATATTAGTGGACATTGGGCTGATAAAGCCATTCAACGTGCCGTACAATTAGGAATTGCGAAAGGTTATACGGACGGAACCTTCAAACCAGATAAGACAATCAGTCGTGAAGAGTTTATTGTTCTTCTTATGCGTGTTTTGGAGTTAAATGAAGCATCAGCTCAGCATAAAGCAAATACTTCATCACTATCGTTCACCGATAACGGAAAAATCAGCAATTGGGCCAAGAGCGCTGTAGCGCTTGCTGTTGAACTTGGACTGATAACGGGCTATGAAGACGGGAATTTCCGCCCTCATACTCCGATTAGCCGGGCTCAAATGGCAGTTATTTTCATGCGAGCGCTTGACTTGCCGCAAACGTTTGATGGCGTAGAAGAGTTTGCAGATTTTGCAGATGTGCCGAACTGGGCAAAGGGTGCGGTACAACAAATGGCTAGACATAACCTAATGGTCGGTAGAGGTGGAAATCGTTTTGTTCCTGGCGATACAGCTACCCGGGCAGAGGCGATTGTCGTATTGCTGAATATGATTGACTATAGTCTTAAAGATGAACTTGTATAATCGGAAATCAAAAGAACCTGGTTAGCCTGACCAGGTTCTTTTATAGTGCGCCCAGCATGGGCACTATCACCTTCTCCATTTACTAAAGCTCGCAGATCCTCATCTGTTCATGTTTGTAAAAGTGTTTTTAAATGTAGGAAAATGGATAATCAGTTGATAAAATTTATAAGAGATTGGAGGGGTGAGAAATTGTACACGACCGCCGAACCTGTATTTCTGACGAAGGATGGATATGGCGACTATGTTTGTCATGAGCATTGAAGCAATTGAAAAGATTCCGTTATATATTACAATTTATGAAAAGTTGAAATAAGCTGCAGTGGAATCTCAAACAATGGAATGTAACACAATAAAGTAAAGTATAACGACGCCAAAGAAACGATCAATGTGGAGGACCTGTCATCTTGTAGTGGAGCTGGAAAACCTGAAGTGAACATGAAAACCCGGGGAAGTTTACCGGTATTTATCACGGTTATTCTGGATGATAGCTACTTTCGTCCCATGATCAGCGCGGCTTGCTTTAAAATATCCACCTCCATTTTTAGACGTTGATTCTCTTTTCTTAAAGCGATCAGCTCATTTTCTTCCGTAGAGCGATTGTCCTTCTCCTTGAAGGAACCCGTTGTCTGAGCTTGGTTGATCCAACGATCCAAAGCAGAAGCTGTGAGTTCATNGCATGATAGTTTAATTCTACAAGCCCTTATTTTTTCTGTCCACCTTAGTGTAGCCGATCCAGTATCACTTCGCGGGAATGCTTATGACATTTTACTTCTCTTTCTTCTTTAGACATGCCTAGATACTTCTTTAAAGTGCGTAAATCCATACGAAAACGTTCACATATTGCCTGAAATACTCATGCCTTGGTCAGCCCATTAGTGGCCTTCTCTATTTTCAAATCAAAAGGCAGGTGCTCTTTAATCTCATCAAGTTCACTACGTTTTTCTGGTGGTAGCTCTTCAGCAGGTATCGCAACTTTTGACTTGAAATATTTCATAAGTGCTTTTTTACAGTTTGTAGTAAGGTTTTGTAGCAGATGAAATCTATCACTCACTTGTGTAGCCTGAGGGTGTGCTTCTTTAATTGCTTTAGCATAAGAAATAGAACCATCTCGTGAAATTAATGTGAGATTAGGAAATGTTTTTAACCAAGCGACAACATCTTGATGTTCTCTTGATGGAATCATATCAATGATTCGGTGTGTGTCTATATCAACCATTACAGTTCCATAAGTTTCACGTTTCTTAGTAGCAAAATCATCAATACATACCATCGTATACTTCGTTTTAAGAATGGGTATTATTATTTTTTTAAAAAAGGTTACAAATCGTACTCTTACCGATAGTCGCAACCCTTGCATTAATTATTTTAGCGGCAGATAGAGAACTGACGTGCTGAGAGATGCGTATAATTTCTCTTTCTAACCGTATGGTCTTTTTAGATTTGGACGAAATCAATTCAAAGGTCTCAGCAAATGTTCGTTTATTGCAATGTTCATTTACACAGAACAACTTTCTGTTATTTAGGACGATCATCACTTTTTTATCCTGTATAGGTAAGTCTTGAAAGCTTTTTTTATAGTGAGAATGTACTTTATTAGAGGGTGTATGACAATACAGACATATGACACAGTCACGTGCTGATGCCACATTTATAAAAATCGTATTCTCTATTAATAAATGATTCTGATAGCTTAAATTTTTGTCTAGTAACTTGATGATTTCTTTCAAATGGTAGCCTCAATTCTCAAATTAGTATAATGGAATTGTATACTCTACCATTTATCATTTCAACTAACTATGGAAAGAACCTATTTGACGCTTACCGTTCATAGTAGCCATTTCTATAATCTTGACGTTCGGATGTGCGCGCATAGGCTGCTGCCTTCAAATGAGCATCTCGTTCTCTTTCCATCAATTCGTTCAAGACTAATACTACCGTAGACTTCACAACCGTACTCATATCGGAATTCATCATAGTATCTTTTAAGTCGTCTACGTTTAGGGTAAAATGTTTTTAGGTCACTATTATTCCTACTCATGTTAATCGTCGTTGATAACATTGTATCATGAGGGGTGTAGTGACCTCTTTCTTTTTACACAATTACACGGACATAACTTTTTCCTTCCTCCCCGTGGGAGAAGATATGGTATATTATTAATTAGTTACCAAATGGAGGTTTATCATGAAAGAGTTTATTTGCATTGAGTCATTTTCTGGAGCAGGTGGATTGGGTTTAGGTTTACAGGATGCAGGTTTCGAAATTGGTGCTGCTTTTGATTTACAGCCACAAGCTGTTTTAACCTATATTAAGAATCTTTCGGATAAGTGTTTTGTTGCTGATGCAACAAAATTAACAGGTGCGATATTAATGGAGCGTGTAGGTATCCAAAAAGGAGAGCTTGATCTTTTTGCTGGGGGACCTCCATGTCAAGGGTTTTCTAATCAGAAAAGAGGAGCACACTTAGGAGACGACCGGAATCACTTAGTATTAGAATATGTAAGATTAGTTAGAGAAATAAACCCGAAATTTTTTTTACTTGAAAATGTATCAATGTTAGGAAAAAAACGTGGAAAATTATTTATTAAAGCTATTGAAAAAGAACTAGTAGATTATTCTTTATATCCTCACTTTTATAATTCAGCTGATTATGGATTAGCTCAAACCCGTGAAAGATTTATAATAGTAGGAAAACGTAGAGATATTACTGCTTCATTCCAAATACCACCGCCTACTGTTGCTATTTGGAAAACTGTTGGTGAAGTATTAGCAGATTTACCGGAACCACCGATTGATTCAAGACAAGAGCATCCAGAATACGCTAATCATTATAGAGCCAATATTACTGATCTAAACATAGAAAGATTCTCTCATGTGCCACAAGGGGGTGGATGGAAAGACATCCCTTGGGATTTGCGTTTAAAATGTCATCAAAATGCTGACACATCTAAAGGAGGGTGGCCGGATGTATATGGTCGATTAAAATGGGATGGTTACGCGCCAACGATAACTGGAGGTTTTGATAGTTTTACACGCGGTCGATATGGTCATCCTCATGAGAATAGATCAATTACTCCGAGAGAAGCCGCTAGACTACAAGGTTTTCCAGATTGGTTTGAATTTTATGGGAATAGGAGTGAAGTAAGGCATCAGATAGGAAATGCGGTTCCTCCATTTCTTGCTGAAGTCATTGGTAGAAATATAATTGAGACACTTTTAGAAGTGAAGAGTAATAAGCTGTCTAATGAGAAGTTAACCCAGCTTGTGTAGTATCATAAACTACAAGAAAAAGTGGAGGTAATCCAACTTTGTCTTTGCTAGTTTAATAGAAATAATAAGAAGACTAACAACAGAATACTGCTATTTCTATTAAAAAGTTGATTTTCATAAGAAATTGCGTATTTATCTTGTTTACACTTGTTTCTTATGAACAAATAGATTCTGTTTGATATATATAGAAAATTTACTATTGGATTATCGTTACAAATTACAATTACTGTATCTTTCTTTGTTTATAGTATCGCTTCAAAATATAATCAACCCTGTTTTTTCGATGATGATTTAATTTAGGTACGCTATTGATAATAAATATTTTACATCTAAATCATTTACAATTACAGTTTTTTTTGTCAAAATGTAAATAATGAAAAGGTTGTTTGGAGGGTACAGTCGAATAGAAATGTAATTCTGGTAAGGGAGACTCTTGATGTGGAATTATTGAATACGAATATTATGAATTTAATTGATAAGAACACAAAGGCATTTAGCTCGGGGGCATTTAAAAATTTTATTACATACATTAGATTCCCGTCTTTTAAAAATCTAGAACCTGATACAGAAATAAACTTCAATTATCCACTAACAGTATTTGTTGGAGAAAATGGTGCAGGTAAAAGCTCCACTTTGCAAGCACTATACGGTGCTCCGAAAGGTAAGTCGCCTGGTGAGTTCTGGTTTTCTACTAGTATTGACCCAATTGAGGAGTTGGGGGAAGATGGGAAAAATCGGCACTGTTTTCTTTACGGCTTTTATGATGAAGATCAGCTAAAAGAAGTATTAAAAACTAGAGCGAAAAGGAAAAATAATCCTGATTACTGGGAAACAAGCAGACCGATTAAGAAATATAAAATGAAAGTTACGAGTAGATATGCGCCGATTGATAAAGAAGTGTTGTATTTAGATTTTCGGTCTGAGTTAAGTGCATTTGATCAATACTTTTACTTCGGTGAACTTAAAGAACAATTAGCTTCGAAAACAAAACAAGACTATTTAAGAAATCAATCTGCAATGCTAAAAAAAGTGTTTGACGACAACAAGATATATACAATTGGTAACAAAGATCAAAATAATATGACGGTAAATTTATCCCGAGATGAGTTAGCTTTAGTTTCATATATATTGGGGAAAAAGTACAACTCAGGACGAATTGTAAGGCACAAGTTATTTGGAAATTGGGGGACATCTGTTGTACTAGAAAAGGCAGGAATTAAATATTCGGAAGCCCACGCAGGGAGCGGAGAAATAGCAATTGTAAAATTGGTTCATGAATTACTAAAAGCTGCAGATAAAAGTTTGATTTTACTTGATGAACCAGAAGTATCTCTTCATCCAGGAGCACAAAAACGCTTGAAAATGTTACTCTTAAAATTAGCTTTAGAGAAAAAACATCAAATTGTTATTTCAACTCATTCATCAAATTTTGTTGAGAGCTTACCAAAAGAAGCAATTAAATTGTTTTACCAACAAGTCAGTAATAATAAAATAAAAGTAGAAGATGAATGTTGGTATAACGAAGCTTTTTATAGGTTGGGAGACACATATTCAGTAAGTTATCGTATTCAAGTTGAAGATTCTCTTGCGAAAAAAATACTTATAAGAGCAATTGAACATTTCGGACAAGAGAAATTTGGGAATGTAGACGTTTTTTTTGTACCTGGAGGTGCAAGTGTAATAAAAAACAGCTATATAAAGATATATTCCAACGAATCTCCAAAACGGCATTTTGTTATTCTTGATGGTGATCAAAAACCAAGTGCGGTTATGAAACAAGTAGTAAATCTAACTTTACAAGAAGCAACTAGCAGCGTTTTTTTGGATAAAATGATAACAGAATTTACAAAAGGTAAGATTAATTTTGAAGTTGATGGTAATTCTGTGGTAGGTGGGAGATCTGATCAGTTATTAGATCTTCAGAAGAAATATATAGATTTTTTCTCCACTAATGTTTATTACCTTCCTTTGGAAACTCCAGATGATATTATTTGGGATGAAGAGTGTATTTCACACCTTATAAATGATAAGGTACTTTGGAAAAGTGCTATTAAAGGAAAAAGTACCAAAGCAAAGATATATGAAACTTCAAAGATAGTCTTTGGTAATCATTCAAGCGTCAGTGCACTTGAAGATCTGTTAATAAACAGTTGGATAGGTAAACAATCGCAAGAGAAGGATGAGATACTTAAAATCTTACGGAACATACTTGATAAAATTAATAAAGTTAATATTGATAATCCGGCTATTTAATCATGACTACTATCAAAACTACGATAAGCTATAAATTCCTCATATATTCAGTTTAGTTAGAGCTAGCATCAAGCAGTGGACACAAAAATTAGGACTGTTTAAATTGCATTAAAAGAACTGCAACCTAAAATCTCGCTGTAACTCAAATTTTTATGAAATATATGATTCCCAATAGATAGATACTATTAATTTTTTGTCCAATATTAGGTATTCATATTGTAAATGCATGGAAAATAAGTTCGGGGATTATTTCAGTTGGCTAACTTTTATAGTTGTGGTGATCAATTAATTCGTGTTCCCATTTCAATAGATACGTGGATGTTCTCAGGTGAACATCGGACCCATGAAGACCATAAAACTATGGTGTCACTTTAACAAAGGAATGTACTGTTCCAATATGAATTGTTAAATTGACCATAACTAATGATTATTTTGTAGAATATAAATGTTGAGACTAGGAGCAAGACTAGTGCTCCGTTAGATAAATAATGTAAGGAGTATTTCTATGGTGGAAGTAGAGAAATAGTGAAACCCCATTAGAAAAACTTATTGCCTATAATAGCCCTCTCTTATAAAGAAACTAGTAGCATTATGATTAATGCCGGAGAATGTAGAATGTCATATAAAAGGTTTCGTTATGTTAATGTGAAGCTTCTTTAGTACTTGTGTTTGACAAGTGAAAAGTACACATTATGGCAGCATAATATATACTAACCTTGCCAGTCACTTATTCCACTTTAATTTAAAGTTTTTTTCTTAGTGAGATGATTAACGTTAAATTTGGCATGTGGCTGTAGCCCATAATCTACAGGAGGCAAACGTTTCGCTAATGTTTTAATAAAGGAAGTGCGAAAAAGGTTGGAGGGAAAGCGTAAAGAATCCGCTCCAACCTTTTTATATTAGGAAATTATTGGACAATCATACTTTTCCTATTACTCCCTTCCTCACACCACGACAAGAGTCTCTATAAGCCGAAGGGGTTTCACCTGTTTCGTTTTTAAATAGGCGATAAAAGTATTTTACGTTGTCATAGCCTGTCATGGAGGCAATTCGTTCGATTCGATAGGTTGTGTTTTCTAGTAATCGTTTGGCGTGATCCAATCGCACTTTTTTTAAGTAGTCTTGAAAGGTGATTCCTGTTTTTTCCTTGAACAGCGTGCTGGCATAGGACGAATGGAGGAATACACGCTCTGCAATTTCTTCAAGGGTAAGTGATTGATTGAAGCGGATATCGATATAGTGTTTGATTTGCTCGACCAGTTCGCGTTTGGCGGAGGAGGGAGTACTGCCTATATGTTCTAGTATCCAGGTTGTAAAGGTTTGTTGCAGGGTGTCCGCGTCAAGGGATTGGAGCATTAATGCCATTGCCATCGAGCGACCTGCTATAGTTTCGTTATTGGCAATATTTAGTTGATTAGAAATTTCTTGAGCGAGATGTACGCAGAAATGTTTTGCTGTTTGGAGTGTTAGTTGCTCTTGCGCTGGCCCATGAAATGAATAGGGTGTTCACTTGTTCTATTACGTCTTGTGGCATTTTGTTTTCTATTGCTTGCAGTAATGAGTGTTTCAATTCCCAAACGATGTCTTTGTTGGGATGGGATGAATCTGTGTTTGGTCTTGTTGCATTGATATGGTTCTGTGTATTTTGGGCTAACAGTAGAGTGTTATCCATGGAGAAGGGTCTTTTCTCCAGTTGTGCATGTAGTGACGTTATCGCGTTAGGTAGAGTGGATATGCTTGGTAATTCACTGCTAATAGCGGCTAAAATTGACTTTTCGTTGTTATTGTGATTACTATTTTTATTTTTATCATTATTATGTGAACGAAATCTACCTAGTGTAGTAGCGAGAGACTGGTCGGGTGAGAGTTCAGAAGCGGACTTTTCAGATCAACAAACGATAACGGCCGCACCTTGCATAGTTGTATGCGGAAAGCTGTGCATATTGCTTGGCAGGGAAACTCCAACTGGTAGTCCGAACGGAAGTAGTGCTACGGCATAGCGTTCCGAGGACATTAATGCCAATAAGGCTGGAGTCTGGAAATTATCGCTATGCGGTATGGGCAGCAAATTTTCGCTATTTACCATGGGTTGGCAAAGCCAAGCTGCGAGTTGAAGTGTTTCGAGTTGTTCTTTTAGGGCAGCTTGTTTTTTTGTTTGGCGTGATTGCTTTCCAGTTTGGTAATGACTTTACTAAGGACGTCATACAGTTCGGTATTGTCAAATGGTTTAAGGATGTAACCTGCTACGTTAGCAGATATGGCTTCTTTCGTATATTCGAAGTCTGAGTACCCGCTAATGACGATAATTTGCGTATCTAGTGAAAGGGATGTAAGTGTCTTAAGGAGTGTAACTCCATCGACTTCAGGCATCCGCATATCGGTTAGAACGATGTCAGGTGTTTTGCTGTTGATCAGCTCTAGACCTTCTTCGCCATCTTCTGCTTCACCAACCCAGGCTAGTGGCAGGTTGAGCTTGGATATTTTTTTTATAATGTTTTTACGAATGAGTGCTTCGTCGTCAATGACAATATAGCTGTACATGGCTATTCTCCTCTCGATATTATGCGGTCATGATGATGTGGCAAGCGGATGCCAATGATTGTTCCTTGATTATTGCTGCTACTAATATCTAGGCCATAATCAGCACCATAGTAAAAGGCTATGCGAGCGTGTACGTTGTATAATCCAATTGATCTATTGTCTGATTTGCTGTCGCCTTCCTCTAACGTTAAATGTTCTAATGCAGGAGGAGGGGCTAACATGGTTTGTAGTTGTTCTAGCTTCTGCTCATCGATTCCGATCCCGTCATCCCGCACTTCTAGTCGAATTCCTGTTTCTGTTGTAAAACCATGGACAGAGATATGTCTGCCTCCTTTTTTTAGTTCTAATCCATGATAGACGGCGTTTTCAACTAAAGGTTGGAGTATGAGTTTTAGTACAGGCTGTTGCTCAAGTTCAGGGTCGATTGCAGTTGACCAACTTAGTTTATTGCCATAGCGGAATGATTGGATGTTCATATAGTTGCTAATATGTTCTATCTCTGCTGATAGCAATACGAGATCACCTTGTTGTTTGATGCTGTAGCGAAACATATCTACAAGTGACTTAGAGATGATCGCAATGCTCTCGACTTCTTCTAGTTCAGCGATACTATTGACATTGTTAGTGTATTGAACAGGAAGTGAGAGTTGATTTGTGCTTCGAGTGCTTTCATTTTGGATGACATGGCGATTAATCTATTTTGATATTTTTCACGAATTAGAGTTCGAGTTTCTTGGAGCATATTGAAATAACGTTTGTACAGAATGCCAATTTCGTCAACGCGCTCCTCGTAGCGTCTTATATTTTCTGGTATTGGTAGTTCTGGTAACGGTTCGGCTTCATGCTGTCTCATCATTTGTGCCATTTGCGAAATAGGTTTAGAGAAGGTACAGGCTATCCATAGTGATAGCAAGCTGGCAAGTACTGTCCAGGCGATGCCAAACCTTAGTGCAAATGTCATGGTAGCAGCTATTTGACCAGTTACTGCGGCTGTTGAAACGGATAAAATAATATGCCATTTGTATTCAGAGAATGTGTTAAAAGCTCGCATATTTCCGTCTAATTGTTTGGGCACGATCAGTTGTCCTTCTTCTTTATGTAGTTCGGCTAAAAGTGAGTTATCTAGGCCGAAAATGGGAGATAGTTCATCATTTACGATCATAATTTATTGCCCCGGCAATTGCTCAGCAAGCAGATCGTCAAATAGACGCAAGTTGCAATTGATTAGTAGCACACCAATTTTATTGCGCGTAGCAGGATCGTATAATGTTCGTGAGAACGTAATGGACGGACTTTGGGATAATAGGTAAGGATGGATAGTGAGCGCGGATTGACACGAATGGTACCCTGCTGAGAAAATCATTGACGAGCACAAAACCTTCACATTCAAGGCAGGATCCGCCTCTGATTATTACTTAATATGTGGTATTCATAATGGGGTGGCTTAGCAATTGATGAAATAACACTTATAATGCATTGAGGTTAAGCAGATAATCTATAATTGGGATTTCAGTTTAGCTCGACTATCTAATCGTGATCTGCTCCAAGCAAAACGATGTTTACGTAAAGGAGGAGCACTTCGTGAGATCTATCTACGAACAAGCATTATGTGATGCATTCTTAAACCTTCATCCTCGCATCCGTCAACGATTTGGAATTAATAGTCAAGACCAGATCGCTTCGGTCGGCTATGGTGTGATGGATCACATTTGGTATTCCAAATGGGTAACATTACCTCTATATGTGGGAACAATGAGACATATTATGTTTCCGCAAGGTGGTAAAAACATTCCGTTTATGATCGAAAACTTTGCTTATGTGGATCGCTTCGGACGAGAAACGGTTACTTGGAATCGGCACTTTAAATTTCCCAATAAAATTAGACGTTTCGATGCTACCATGTTATACAACGAAGAGCGGGAACGGATAGTAGATTACTTAGGCAACAAATAACATTTGGCTGTCGATCTCGTATGTGAATGGTATGATGACTCGGAAGAACGGTATAAAATATCCGTAGAAGTTAACAATCCACTTATCGGATCGGTATTTCGATATAAAGGTACTTTTCAAACTCAATTCGTTGATACAAAATATTCCGTGATCCCACTGGATATCAAGCCACTTCGTGAGGAGAATAACGTGATGTTAAGTAACTGTAATTGTTTTTAAAAAGGAGATGGTGAAGTGAGTAAAGTGTATGAGTTCAACGGAGCAATTATCAAAAAGCCAGATAGTAATGCTGCTTATATCGCAATTCCGTTGAACGTAAAAAAGGAGTTTGGAAAAGATCGTGTTGCTGTCCACGCCACATTCGATAACGTTCCCTATCAAGGACAACTCGTTAGAATGGGAGCAGAAGGGCATATCATCAGTATTCGGAAGGATATTCGTGAGCAAATCGGTAAACAACCTGGTGATATGGTTCATGTAACCTTACAGGAAAGAGAAAGTGCTAAACCAGACTACAATACAATCGATGAATATATTGCCCGTTATGATAGTGACGTTCGCATGCGTATGGAAAAACTACGGGAACTGATACATGAATGCTCGCCTGACATCACAGAAAAAATATTATGGGGGATGGCTACTTTTGTCCTAAACGGAAATCTAGTACATTTTTCTGGTGAGAAACGTCATTTAGGTTTTCATCCAACACCAAGTGTAATAGCATCATTTGCTGAACGATTGACTAGCTCTGGCTATAAATATTCCAAAGGTACGGTGCAGTTCCCTTATGATAAACCACTTCCTTATGATTTGCTGAAAGAAATGGTGCAGTTTCGTGTGCGTGAGCAAATAAAGTAACTTGTCAAAATCGAATGGGAAACCGTGGAGGTTCTGAAAATGTAATTGACTTTAAATGTGATACCTTATACAATAATAAAAAATCAAAGGAGCGATAATAAATATGGCTTTTCTACAACGGTATTGATTCTTACACGTAATTTAGAAAAAATGCACTCTAGTTGAGGGCATATTTGCTATGTGTATGGATTAAATGTGTTGTAGACATCTTTCGTTCTACGGGATATTTATGCCAATTTTAAGTACACAGAGCAGTAGTCTGTGTACTTTTTTAATTGGAGGGATTTATATGATGATGTTACTTTTTTATTGATATGAGCTTAGTAAGTTAAGCTCGTATCGATGCAGAATCGATACGTTAATTTTAGGAGGTATCGATAATAATGGGAACACAGAAATGGAAACGAATATTTATTGCGTTATATACAGGTCAATTTTTTTCTTTGCTCAGTAGTGCTGCTGTTCAGTTTAGCATTATTTGGTGGTTAACAGATACAACCGGTTCACCGCTTGTATTGGCAGTGGCAGGGATAGCAGGATTTTTACCACAAGCATTGGTAGGCCCTTTTGCAGGAACAATTGTTGATCGCTATTCTCGTAAACGGATGATGATTTTGGCAGATATGACGGTTGCAATAGGCAGTTTATTTTTATTTTTTATGATGTACTTTAAAGATTTGAGTAACGTGTTAGTTATACTCGTCTTAGTTGTTCGCTCACTTGCAACTGCTTTTCATATGCCTTCCATGCAAGCATCTGTGCCATTACTTGCTCCTGAAGAACATTTGACAAAGGTGGCAGGCTGGGGACAGATGATCAGTTCGATAACTAATGTTGCAGGACCAGCAATAGGTATGAGCTTACTTGCTTTTAGTTCGCTTAAGTGGGTACTGCTATTGGATGTTTTAGGTGCTGCTATTGCTTGTACTATTTTACTATTTATTCATATTCCTAGAGTTGCAAGAACAGAGGAACAGAGTACTAGCAGTTTTGTAGAGGAAATGAAAGAAGGGTATTACGCTATTGTGAAGCACCCTTTTATTTTTAGACTAACGATGTTAATGACTGCTGTAGCTGTTCTCTATATCCCCGTAGGAACGTATTTTCCACTGATGGTGCGGAATCATTTTGAAAAAGGGGTTGTAGAGGCAGGTATGGTTGAAATTGTTTTTGCAATTGGTTTAATTGTCGGTGCTTCGCTTTTAGGTATATTAGGAGATCGGTTTAATAAAATCAAAACAATGGTAGTCGGTATGATGTTGATGGGAATTGCTTTATTTATTTCAGGTGTACTCCCGCCGTCAACCTTTTATGTATTTGTTGTGCTAAGTGGCGTGGTCGGTTTATCCGGTCCGTTATTTTCGGCTCCATTCTATGCTTATATTCAAACAGAAATTGAACCACATTTACTGGGGCGAGTGTTTAGTTTTATTACAAGTCTTTCGTTGCTTGCAACGCCTATTGGGTTAGGTTTGGCTGGAGTATTCACGGAATTAACCAATGTAGCACTATTATTTTCGTTGGTAGGTTTTCTAGTTATGTTGAATGCAATACTGACGATGAGAGTGAAATAGGAGGAAAGAAACATGCAATTTTTATTATTCTATTGATACGGGCTTGCATGAAGCTCGTATCGGTCTTAGCTATCGGTACGAAATTACGAATTTCGGAGGTAGCGATCATGGAAAAAATCTGTTTTGAATTAGAGCATATTGAAGTGATCTATTTAGATAAAGAAGTGTTGAACATTGAGAGGTTGGCTGTACATCAATTTGACAGGATCGGCATTGTCGGGAAAAACGGTGCGGGGAAAAGTACCATGCTGAGATTATTATCCGGGGAAATTAAGCCTGCCAAGGGGCGAGTGAAGTCACATGTGGAGAGTATCTATTTTAAACAAATCGAAGCTCCCACAGTGATCGAAGCGGACCCCGCCATAATAGGCAGACTGTCGGTGCCGACCGATTCCCCTCAGCTTAGCGGTGGTGAGCAGACCCGGTTGAAGCTAGCTGGGTTATTCACCCATTATCACGAGGCGCTGCTTATTGATGAACCTACGACCCATTTGGACCGGGAAGGTATCGACTTTCTGCTGGAGCAGTTACGATACTATTACGGCGTACTGATCATAATCAGCCATGATCGTGATGTGCTGGATCAGTTGGTGACGACCATTTGGGAAGTGGCAGATGGAAAGGTCAAGGTGTATGGCGGAAATTATAGCGATTACGCTGAACAAAAGCGCTTGGAACGATCTCAGCAGATGCAAGAGCATGAGCAGTACGTGAAAGAAAAAAGCCGTTTGGAAAAAGCTGCTCAGGAAAAAATGAAAAAAGCTGAAAAAATTGCCCAGGGCGCAGGCATGTCAAGACGAGAAGTGAACGCCAAACCTAATCGAATGTCCGAGACGAAATCGAAAGGGACGAGTCAAAAGGCAATGCATCGTGTGGCCAAGGCCATTGAACAGCGGATGGAGCAACTACAGGAAGTCGAGGCAGTACAAGCGGAACGGCCTATTGTATTTCGGCAGGTGGAGGTATTGAAACTTCATAACAAGTTCCCGGTAATGGCGGATCGGCTCACGCTCCAGGTGGAAGGAAAACGGCTGCTAGATGAAGTCAATTTTCAATTTCCGCTTGGAATGAAAATTGCCATTACTGGGGCAAACGGATCGGGCAAGAGTACCTTGCTTCATCATATTGCCTCTAACGGGAAAGGGATTATCCTTTCTCCCAAAGTGCAGATCGGGTATTTTCAACAATTGAGCTATCAAGTGGCAACTGACGAAACGGTCTTTCAATTTGTGAACAAGCGATCGGAATATGATGAAGGGTTTTTGCGCAGTGTCCTGCACAGAATGCAATTTGACGGTACGGATATTCAGAAAAAAGTGAAGTCACTGAGCGGCGGCGAAATGATCCGACTTCAGCTTTGCCAGTTGTTTTTAGGCGAATACAATCTGCTGTTGCTTGATGAACCAACAAACTTTTTAGACATTCATGCGATAGAGGCATTGGAGCATTTTATTCATGCGTATGAAGGAACCATCATTTTTGTTTCTCATGATCAGAGCTTCATTCTAGAGGTGGCTGACATTTGTTACAAGATTGACCGAAAAAAAATGGTTCAAGTAAAGCCTACCTACTCTTGATGCTTTTTGAGCAAAGGATATTTTGAATAAAATGAGGTAGCTTGTTGAAGCTGTTGTCTGTATTTTGCAGGCGGCAGCTTTTTTTGGTACATAATCTCAACAGTTTACTCAACGTGACATAGATTGACCTAATCCCATTTTTTCGCTACGGCTTGAGTTGTGGATATGTATTTCTTACATATTAAATAAACTTGGACAGCTCAAATACATCCGTTTATACTGAAAATATGAAGCTTGACATGCAACGATACAGATCCTTTGTAATACGAAAGGAGAAGCCGCAAATGATGAATGCAACTCCAATTACTCTCGACAAGTGTACTGCGATTGAAGATGATTATTATATGTTTGCAGCTAAGCTGGATGATTTAGATGACTCGTTTGAGTTTTGGGGAGTGTAGGAGGTAAATATGGTAGATGAACGGCATCTAGTTTATTTCAAAGAATTACTAGAAGGAAATTCCGAAGTTTCTTTTAGAGCCTATTTTTTAAATAATGAAGCAGCTTTGCGTAAGCAATTTTCTGCGGCAAGATTTGCAAGATTAAAGTTTAAGTCGATGGATGAAATAATAAAAATTCTCGATGAAGAAAAAGTTGCCTATGTTATCAATGATCAGGCAGTAAGATATGAAAAATATTTGGCGACATTTCATCAAGATGTATTAAATGAAAAGGGCAAGCTCAAGGATGGCTTTAAAGATACGCTATTCGATGGCGTTGTTCGTGATTTTAAAATCAAGGGCGAAGATGCAGTAGTAACCCTCTATAAATATATCGAATTTCCTGAAAACATTAATGCTAAAAAAAATATAGAAAAACTCGAAGACATTGCATATTTTGCGCAAACGGAATTGCATGTAGGAGATAGATATCTGGGTCTTTTTTTACTGAAGGCGCTAGCTGCTATGGAGTGTCAGTATTCTGATGTGGACGCTATTGTTTATAGAGCAAAAGAAGCTCTCATTACGTACGAATCATCGAAACGATGACTGCATATAGCAGGGAATGATATTTAAACAGAGCAAGCTAAAAGAGAAAAAGGTGATAGATGTGCAAATTAGTAGAGAGCCAAACCGAGAAAAAAATTTGGAGTTCGATATTAGAAGAACAATGATACTCCATTTATATATGAAAGAATGGTCTATGCCAGAATATAGAGTCATAATCACCAAACCGGAGGGTGGTATCTATATTGAAATATACTATTTTCCGGCAAGGAATGAGGAAATGCCTGCAAGGTTTGCAACGGTCGGTCTATCTAATGCTATTCGAAAAACTGGCGAAACTATTGCTGCTGAATGGATGCTAGCTTTAAAACACGATTTGGGACAAGAAAGCGTTGATCGTATATTTACCTATTTTTGCGATGTCATTGCCCATCATATTGAAAATATAACCTCTTCGGAAGTACCACGAGTGATGACTGAGAGCACACTTGCACCAGAGAACTGGACTGCAAAAGCTCTTTTGCTTGATGAATTAAGAGGGGAAAGTGAAGAGTTAGAAGAAATAAAAATAGGGGAAGAAGTAATTAATGTGTTGTGGGTTGTACCAATTACTCCTAAAGAAGCCTGTATTATTTTAGAAGAAGGAATTGAGGTGTTTGATACTTTCATAGAACAGCAGCAGCATTCCATCATAGATCCTACTCGTTCTTAAATTAAGCAGCTTAATCTTCTATTTGACTACACGAGTGGAAAAAGAAGCTTTAGTATGGCATTGGACTGTACGATAAGGTTATAGTAAAAAACGCAAAGGATCGTGATGTATGGAGAAGCAGTTTGAAATTAAATCGTTAAGCACCATTATGGAACAACTTCCAGAAAACTCGAGCTGGAGAAAGTATTATAAAGCTACGGATACAGATGACCTGGTTGCTTATTATGATGGAGACCTAACTTTATCTTCACTTAATTTGGATTGGTATATGCATTTTCCTGAGGATAAGGGAGTGCTATGTATCTATGTGAAGGGTAATTGTACGATTGATTATATTTATAATCAAGAAACAGATGGCGCTATTGCATTAGTAGTGGAAGGCGATCTGATTGCCAAAAACGTTGTGGTTGGTGGACAAGAAATTTATGTCGTGGGTAATATGCTGGTTGAAGAAATATTGTGTGGTTCCTATAATCATGGGGAGTTAATCGTGGAAGGAAATCTATCAACTAATATACTTATTTCTGATGAGGAATATCGTTATACCGTTAACGGAGAGAAATCCACTAATTGCACGATTTACGTTTGGGATCAACTTGCCATCTGCGATGAAGTACCAATCGATATGCGAGCAGTTCTTATAGATGAAGTGTTTTTTGAAGAAGACGAGGATGAAGATGAAGATGAGTTAGCTTTTTCTTTTGGAACGTTAGCTACTATTGTGGAACAAGGACGGAGTGCCATTAGAGAAGAAAAAGTTGCTTTCGAACGAAAGAGAACAGACCAACCTTACTTTATAAACGATCAAATAGATGTAGCTAATCTATTAAAATTAACGACCTGTGTCCTGATGCCTACAGAGGAACATTTTTTTGAGATCGAAGAAGCAGGTGTTTATTTTAAAGTAAGTCGAGCTCATATCGATGAAGCTGGAGAGAAACGAAACGCTAGTATTTATATGATGACGGTAAATTGTCATTATTTTGTAATGATAGAAGATGATGGGATAGTCACTATTTTGACAAAAGCGGCAGAAGAAGCGGCGGAGTGGTTTGATATTACCGATCAATCTGCGGAACAGTTAGCGGATATTCATAATAATTGGATCATGCTGCTGACTTGCGTCAACGTTGCGGAGCTTTATTTGCCTTCTATAGAGATAAAATATGTGGAAGATCTTTTGCAGCACCCGATAATCCAGCAACTTGATGATTATGGTGAAGAAAATGATGGATTTTGGAATGGGTCTTGCTATTATCGTTTTCGACGAGAAGCACGTATGGATGAAGACGGTTATTGCTTCGCTCGTCGGCTTGATATTGAAACTCCCGATGGTGCCTTTTATTTCTATACGCTTGATAACGATGGCTACGTTTCTCGTCATTATCAATCGCCAGATGAAGCCGTTCGTCAGAACATTTCGTATTTGGCAATTAAACGTTGGGAAGCGTCAGAACGATATTTTGCTAGATTCCAACAATTTATATCTAAAAAAATAGACAGCTTCAGTAATGAATAAAGCTTTCTATTAAAATCATGTATCGCTATATCGAAAAGTTTTCAGCGGAAATCATTTCGATATAGCGACAATGGTTTATAACGGCAACTGCTTGGACTTATAACTTAAAATAAAAAGCGCAATATAATAATCGAGATAATGCCAACGACGACGGTAATTGCTAAACTGCGGGTGAAGATGGCTGCTAGAAAGGTTGGTAAAGCTGCGAATAGCTCCAAGTTGTTTTTGAATAAAGTAAGTTCATCATTTTTTAAAAATAACGATTGACCGATTAAAGCAGCCATGACGGCAATTGGTACATAATTTAACCAGCGCACGAGCCAATTAGGCAGTTCTTTTTGACTAAGGAAAATGAGAGGTAGCACTCGCGGAAGAAAAGTAACGAATGCTGCTCCAATAATAATGAAAAATATCGACCATCTTACTTCCACTTTTCCACCGCCATTCCTATTGTCGCTGCTAGAACAGTAGCTACGATAATTCCAGCACTACTTGATGATACTAAACTTACACCAACTACGAGTACAACAGCGCAGAGCGCTACAATAATATCGACGATTAGTTTAGGACGGCTTGCCATTAATATAACGAGCAGTCCTATAAACATCGCTGGCAATGCAAAGTCTAACCCCAAGCTGTCTGGATTCGTTATCCACTGACCGAAGAAAGCACCTACTATATTGGCTACTACCCAGTTAATATAGGCAGTTATATTTAATCCATGCATCCACTTTTCACTGATTTGCTTCTTTTTAGCGGTCTGTGTAATAGCTACGCCAAAGGTTTCATCGGTTAGTAGGGCGCCTATTAACATGTTTTTGAACGGAGTAAGGTGACGAAAATATGGTGACAGTGCTGCACTAAGTAACAGATGGCGAAGATTAACAAACAATACCGTCGTAATAATAGAGATAGCTGAACCGTGTGCCGCAATCATCCCCGCCATTATAAACTGAGCAGAGCCAGCATAGACAAGTATACTAATTAGCGCAATTTCGGCTACCGAGAGCCCAGCAGTATGTCCAATGACTCCAGCAGCAAGTCCGATACTCAAGTAGCCAAGTAGAGTGGGAATACAATCTTTGACACCTTGTAAAAAACTATCTTCCTTATGCTCCACAGCATATTTTTCTAAACGTACATTTCCTTGCATTCCTTCCTTCTCTCCAATCACAAGTTGTAATCGATAAACTAGGACGTATTTGAAAACTAAATAATTGTAAGCTATAAACTGAAAAATTAACTGGAGTATCAATATTATTTCAAGTTATAACTAGGTCATGTTCAAGATCAATGAATGGAACGGTAAATTTGGGTGTTTTTTCGTACAAAGTTGCATTCCAATCAGCGGAAATACGAATGTTTGTTTGTTTTATCGTATAAAATCCTTACGCTTAACCTATTATCGGGGTCTCTTTATATGATTTTTCGTATAAACTTGATCTTCTCCAGTAATTGTTTGAATTTTTGTACGTTTTATCGTATAAAATCCTACTATAATCCCCTATTACAATTTTCACAGTAGATGTTAAGACCTCATAGACACGTTCTAATCATAAATTGCATATATTTTTAGATACCATTTACTAGCATACCATTAAAAGAAACAGTTTCTCTACAAATGGTGTAACAAATTATAGCAATAGAGGAGGGGAATTATGATATAATTTTAGAAATAGAGGTGCAAGTGAAAGGAAATTTGGAGGGAAATATACAAACTATGGCTATACTGAAAAATGATTGGGCAGATGAGCTAGAAGTAGAATTTACTAAACCGTATTATTTGCAGCTTCGACAGTTTTTGAAAGAAGAGTATCAGACACAAACGATCTTTCCAGACAAACATGATATTTTTAATGCGTTGCATTATACTTCACTAGAGAATACGAAAGTCGTCATATTGGGGCAAGATCCTTATCATGGAGTTGGACAAGCACACGGTTTGAGTTTTTCGGTACAATCCGGTATCACTGCTCCGCCTTCTTTACAAAATATTTTTAAAGAACTACATGACGATCTAGGCTATCCTATTCCTAATCATGGGCATTTGCTGCATTGGGCAAAACAAGGCGTGCTTTTATTGAATACAGTTCTTACTGTACGAGCGCACGAAGCCCATTCACATAAAACTAAAGGGTGGGAAGAGTTTACGGATCGAGTGATACAAGTTGTTAATAAAAAAGAAACACCAGTTGTTTTTATATTGTGGGGCAGTCATGCGCAAAAAAAAGCAGTACTCATTACGAATAAACAGCATCTGTTCATTCGTTCTCCGCATCCTAGTCCGCTATCTTCTTACAGAGGCTTTTTTGGCAGTAAACCATTTTCACGTACAAATCAATATTTAAAAGAAGTAGGATTAGCAGAAATTGACTGGCAGCTTCCCACTATATAAATAGTGAAGAAAATATAACGAAGTGACGTTGCGATAAAGTAACGTCTTTTTTGTTTAGTTTCCGCTTATAAGGAAGAAGTATTGATAATAAGAGACAGATATAAGCAAACTCCAACGGAATATTTATACAATTTGGGTATGTTTGAAAAAGCACATACTCTACTAGCATTAGGATGAGATATAGATTAAATAGCAGATGGCATCCATGCTCTCTAACTTTGAGGCAAAATTAGAGAGCATGAAGTAAATGTAGGTACTCTTACTATCGGGCTGCTAAACTCATCTCCACACACATCAACATAAAAGCTCCAACTCCATGCAAATCGTTTTCACTTGTTGGGCGGGCGATGTAGTGAGCGTAGTCGCCGATACTTGTACCAATACAGATGTTTCCAATAATAACGTTATCGTTTTCATCGAAAGTTAACGTATTAATAACCCCTCCGTAGCCTTTCCACGCATATTGCAAATAAGAAGGGTCCAAATAACCGAAGCGAACTGCTTTGGCAATCGCATGAACGAATAGAGCAGTACAGGAGTTTTCTAGCCAGTTATCTGTTTTGTCCCCTTTATCAATCACTTGATACCACAGCCCGGTTGTAGCGTCTTGAAACTTGATTAATGATTGCAATAAATGTTGTACGATTGCTATTAATTGTGCTTTGTCCTTATGGCTATCCGGCAGATGTTCGAACATTTCGAGTAGTGCTACTGGATACCAACCTATTGCCCGTCCCCAAAACTCTGGTGCAAGTCCGGTGTCAGAATCTGCCCACTTTGCTTGCTTCGTTTCATCCCATCCATGATATAACAGTCCAGTTTGCGGATCTTTTGTATGTTTTTCCATCAGTAGTGCTTGAAATGTGATCATATCGTAGTAATCATGTTCGTCAAATGTTTTGGCAAATTGGACAGCAATGGGACCTGCCATATACAGACCATCGAGCCACATTTGATTGGGATAATGTCCTTTGTGCCAAAAGCCACCGGAAGCATTTGAGGGCCAGTTTTTTAGTAGTGGAACGAGGTTGTAAAGTGCTTGTTTGTAGCGTTCTTCTCCTGTTTGTTCGTAAAGTGTAAATAATAAGACACCTGGTTGTATGTCGTCGAGTTCATCCGATTTGAAGCGTGGAATACTTCCATCGGATTGAATATGGCTATCGACCCAGCGTTTCATGTAGTCGTAATATTTTTGCTCCTTCGTTTGACGCCAATATTTTTCTACACCAGATAAGAAGACACCTTGATGATAGTGAAAACGTTCGGGTGGTAATTGCTCTGCTTCAAATTTTGCCATAATCGTATCAGCAGCTTGTTGCGCCCATTGTATAGGGGTGAAAGATGTAGCGGTTTGCATAAACGTTGCCTCCTTTTTGTCGTTATGTTTATTTTAGCATTTTGAATATGTACATTATTTGCAATAATGATTGTTTTCTTCTTATATTTTGTGGTGTTATGATGGAGATATTCAATTTATGCAGGTGGGAGGGCAAGGAAGTGGATAGTTTATATTATGAAAACAACGAAGCGACTTTAACGCTGTCCCAGCGACAAACATCGAGTCATCATATGCCAGTTAGTCATTTTCATGGCACATATGAAATTTATTATATGTTACGGGGAAAGCGGCAATTTTTTATTCGAGATCGCATGATGACGATTGGGGAAGGAGACCTTGTGATCATTGCTCCTAATGTTTTGCATCGCACGACGAATGCTGACCCGTCAGAGCACGAACGATTTATTATTAATATTCACGAGCAGTTATTTGTCATTGATGAGCAATATAAGGAAGTTTTTCGTCCGCTATGGGAAGAGGATTATATTGTTTTGTCAGATTCCTTGCAATACCGTCAAGCTATCAAGTCGATTGTCAGTGCTTTAATTCAGGAAATGAAGGAGCAGGAAAGTGGCTTTGTGCTATATTGTCAATCATTAGCGATGCAATTGCTGCTTACTTGTTGTAGATATTATGAGCAGCATATGTTGGAGGTACCAGCGGTAACTAATGCTATGCATGAGCGAATGATGGAAGTTGTGAAATATATTAACGAACATTATATGGAAAAAATAACGTTGGCGATACTAGCCGAGAAGTTTTATGTTAGTTCGTATTATTTGAGTCGATCGTTTAAGGAAGCAACTGGTTTTACGTTTGTGGAGTATGTGAATAGCGTTCGGATTAAAGAAGCAGTACAGCTGCTAGAAAATACTTCTGTCAAAGTACAATGGATAGCTAACAGAGTTGGGTTTGGTAGTATCACTCATTTTGGCAGAGTTTTTAAAGAGGTTACGGGACATGCTCCATTATATTTTAGAAAAAGTATCGGAAATAAGTGAAGACAAATGTGAAGCAAGTTGTTCTTATATTCGAATATACTACAGCAAATTCGTAAACAGTGTGTTACTAATGACAAAGTTGCTAATATTTTCATTATATTAAAGTAATTATTTATTATCGAAATGGGATACTGGAGATGATAGCTTATCATTTTGGCGGTGAGCAAGTACACCTTACGAACGATGAAGAAGAAACAGTCGAGATTGATGAAGTAGTTCTCTTCTCGGGGGTGCATCAATTGGATGATTATACCCAAATCTATGTACGAAGAGAATCAAGTATTTATTGAAACTTAATAAACAAGGTATACTAGATATAAGTGCATATCCTAATTAACATTAAACTACAGATGGCTAAATTAATAGTAGTAAGGACGGACAACGTAAAATATGGTTGGAGGGGAGCTTTATCCTTTCACATGCGGTATGAGCAGATACCGAAATAAAATCCGAGTGGAGCATGTAATATGAAAACAATTATTGACGAAAAATCTTTATATAAAATGTTGTCCAACAGTAACTTAAAGTTCTTTTCAAGTGGTGTACTACACGTTGCAGATCCTTTATTTATAACACATTGGAGTATTAATCAAGAGGAGTTTGTAAGTAACATTTTCTACAGTAGTTTGGATAACGAAAGTTTTTCAACCCCTTTTAAAAAAGAGTCGCTTCCTAAAAGTTGGTCAATGTTTGGAATTAAACAAGACCTTGGGAATAATAGTAAGTTAAATGCTCCATATCATCGAAATAAACATATTGAATTACATTATGTAAAAGAGGGAACATTTAATATCAAGATCAATCGAACTATTCACACGCTAAATAAAGGTGATGTATGTATTATTAACCCTAACTGTTATCATAGTGATTTAATAAATCAAGATGATCTTGATTTGTTTATTATTGGTATAAATAGAGAAATAACACATGCCAGTGAAATAGACTTTAGTAAGTATGATTTAATTAATAGTTCTTTTTCAGCTAACAAAAAGAAGAGCGAGTACATTATTTTTAGAGATGTGGTAGGTATTGAAGATGTGCTTCATGTTTTAGTTGAAAATATAAAGAGTGATAACTTTAAAACTTTATCAAAGTTTCTTGATAAACTGTATGCTAATGATTATGATCTTGTAGTTGAACATGAAACTAGTAGAAACTCGATATTATTTGAGGAGATAAATAACTTTATTATGTCAAATTATCAAACAGTCACTTTGGAAGATTTACAATTTTATTTTAATTTTTCTAAGGAACATATTAGTCGTATAATTAAAAAAGAAACGGGTCTAACATTTTGTAAATATGTTCAAAAAATAAAACTGGATGAAAGCATATATCTTTTAAGAACAACTAATTATTCGATAAAGGTGATTATGCGTAGCATCGGTTATAGTAATGAGACTCATTTTTATAATTTGTTTGAAGATTATACAGGTGTTTTACCACAAAAATATCGAAAAGCCAAAAGACAACTTAAGTAGTTGTCTTTTTTATTGTCTGATTTGGTTAGTGTTTATGAAAGCGTTGTTGCTTATAATTAGTATGAAAAGATGAGGTGATAGTATGAACGATAAACTTAAGAAGATGACATTAGAAGAGAAAGTTTCGTTAATGTCTGGCGCGAATTTTTGGAATTCAAAAGCGATTGAACGTTTAGATATTCCAAGCATTATGTTAACAGATGGTCCACACGGTGTAAGGAAGCAAGGTGGTAAAGCTGATCATTTAGGCTTAAATAAAAGTTTGAATGCGACATGCTATCCAACAGCAGCAACACTTGCTAATAGTTGGGATGTAGCTTTAGTCAAGAAGGTTGGAGAAATGCTCGGTGAAGAAGCTGCTTACCATGATGTCTCTGTCTTACTAGGTCCAGGTGTCAATATTAAGAGAAATCCATTATGTGGAAGAAACTTTGAATATTTTTCTGAGGATCCTTATTTAACAGGTAAACTGGCATCAGCAATGATTGAAGGTATCCAAAGTACTGGCATTAGTGCCTGTGTAAAGCATTTCGCAGTTAACTCCCAAGAGCATGTACGTATGTCAATCGATGAGATAGTTGATGAGAGAGCATTACATGAAATTTATTTAGAAGCCTTCAGAATGAGTATAGAGGAAGGAAAGAGTAAGGCTATAATGACTGCCTATAATAAGATCAATGGTGTATTCGCAAACGAGCATCCATTTTTACTAAAAGATGTGTTACGTGATCAGTGGAACTTTGAAGGTTTAATCGTTACTGACTGGGGTGGAAACAGTGATCGAGTTGCTGCGCTGAAAGCAGGTAATCAATTAGAGATGCCATCTACTAACGGGATGACTGATAAAGACATTTTAGATGCAATTAAGAACGGAAGTTTAGATGAGTCGGTATTAGATGAAAATGTTTTATCGTTATTAAATTTTATAGAAGATGTTAAGGATCCAAAACATACGATATATGATATTGATCTATTTCATAATTTAGCTATAAAAGCAGCGGAGCGGTCAATCGTCCTTCTAGAAAATAGAAATAACCTGTTACCGTTAAGTGATAAGTCCTCATTCGCAATTATTGGTGATTTTGCAAAGACACCTAGATATCAAGGTGCAGGAAGTTCATTAGTAAACCCTACGAAGATAGTCAGTTTAATTGATGCTTTTGAAGGATTAGATTACGAATATGCACAAGGTTATCATCGTTATGGTAAGAAACGTAAGCGATTAATTGATGAAGCAGTTAAAGTTTCCCAAAAAAAGGATATAATTATTGTTAGTCTCGGACTTGATGAAAGTAAGGAAGCTGAAGTAGTTGATCGTATCGATATGAAATTGAATAAAGTTCAACTTGATTTAATTAACGCTCTTATTAAAATTGATAAACCGATTGTAGTACTTCTTTCAGGGGGATCTCCAATTGAGCTACCATTCTCTGATGAAGTAGATTCAATCGTTCATGGCTACTTAGGTGGCCAGGGTAGTGGCATGGCTATGAAAAATGTACTATTTGGAAAGGTAAATCCTTCTGGTAAGCTTGCTGAAACGTATCCTATTAAATATGAGGACGTTGTTAGTAATAAGTATTATCCAGGTAACATAATTAATTCGGAACATCGTGAAAGTATCTTTATTGGATATCGACAATATGACTATTTAGATCAAAATGTAAAATATCCGTTCGGATATGGATTAAGTTATAGTACATTTGAACTATCTAACTTCAAAGTGGATGGTAATAATGTTTCAGTGGACGTTACTAATACAGGAGATATTATTGGTGAGAGTGTTGTTCAATTGTATGTAGGACGTGAAAACTCAAATATCTTACGTGCTAAACAAGAATTAAAAGGGTTTAGTAAGCTTGAACTTGAACCTAAAGAAACCAAAACTATTCATATGATTTTAGATAATCATGCCTTTAAACATTATGATACTGAATCAAAACAATGGGAATCAGAAGCGGGTATTTTTGAAATAAGAGTTGGTTTCTCATCAAGAGATATAAAGTTCATAGAGAAAATTAATATAGCGGGCAAAGTATATGATAAATTTATTCCGAATGGATATGCTGTTGATCAATTAATGAATATCTCTAAGAAAGATTTTGAAAACTTAGTTGGTTTTAAGATAGCTGAAGATAAATATGATAAAACACAACCATTAACATATGATTCAATAATATTAGAAACAAGATATCGTTCACGGTTTGGTAAGCTTATTAATGGTGTTATTGATCTTACACATCATACACTTCATAAAATGAATAAGCCAATAGCTGCTAACAACGTAATATTCGGACAAAATATACCGTTTAGAGGACTAGCAAGAATGTCCAATGGAATGTTAGATATGAATATGACGGATGGATTAATGATGATGTTTGATAAGAAATTTATAAAAGGATTCAATCACTTTACAAAAAGTTATTGGAGGAAGAGAAAAAATGATAAAACAGGAAATTAAGAAATTAGCCGTTCAACAGGCTAAAAAAGATGCTGGGAATAAGCAACTAAAAAAAGAGTCTACAGCTAAATATAAAGCGGAAATAAAAGCTAGTGATAATAAATTAGATAAGAAACGATTAAAGAAAGAGTTTAAATATTATAAGAAAGAAGTAAATAAAAAGGTGAGGTATATGGCATGGACTTTAGTAGCGGTTGTGTTTGTAATACTAGCAGTCCAATTTGGACCACTAGTAAAAAGTCTCCTTCATGCTACAGGTGCATCTGATATTACTATGGATTCTTCAACACCTGAAGGACAGGCTGCATTAAAGAATGGTGATCATATATCGTTAGAGATAGCTAAAGAAGGAATCGTTTTAATGAAAAACGAGGATGATTCACTACCATTAAACAATGAAAAGATTAATGTGTTTGGTTTGGCTCCTCATGTCATGCGTTTTGGTGGAGGAGGATCAGGAAACTCTGATCAATCACGTAAAGTATCATTTTTTGATAGTTTAGATGCTAAAGGCATTGAGTATAACAAAGAGTTAGCAAAATTTTATAGTTCAAATGTTAAAACAGGTGCTGATAATGCTGGTATGTTACAAATGATTAAAACTATGGTACTTGGTGAAACATTTGATGAGTTAGAAAATAGTAAAGTTAGCGAACAAATAATTGACAATGCTAAGCAATATTCAAATAAAGCATTAATCTTCTTATCTAGTTCAGGATCTGAAGCATCAGATATGACTGTTGAGCAATTACAAATAACACAAAATAAAAAAGATATGATTGAAATGGTAGCTAGTAATTTTGATGATGTAACAGTCATTATTAACGCTGGTAACACACTAGAGTTAGGTTTATTAGAAGATTATCCATCAATCAAGTCAATTGTATGGGTAGGTACTCCTGGTCCTTACGGAGCTTTAGCTTTAGCTGATATCTTAAAAGGTAATGTGAATCCATCAGGCCGTTTAGTTGATACTTATGCATATGATATTCGTAGTAATCCAGCAAGTGAAAACTTTGGAGATTACAAATATGATAACTTGAAGAAAGCGTTCATTAATTATCAAGAAGGTATTTATGTAGGTTATAGATACTATGAAACAAGATATGCTAAAGATGAGGAAACATATAATAAGGTAGTTCAATACCCATTTGGATATGGACTTAGTTATACAGATTTCCAATGGGAAGTAGTAAATAGTTCATTTAATGAAGAAACTATATCTGTTGATGTAAAAGTTACAAACAATGGCCTAGTTGCTGGTAAAGACGTTGTTCAACTATACTTCAATGCACCTTATATTGATGGTGGATTAGAAAAATCAGAAACAGTACTAGGTGACTTTACTAAAACTAATTTACTAGAACCAAATGAGTCAGAGATTGTAACATTAAGCTTTAGTGTAAGAGATATGGCGTCATATGATACAAGTAGAGAGGCATACATTTTAGATGCCGGTAACTATAAGATTAGAGTTGCGACAAACGTTCATGAAACATTCGAAAGTATAGATTATACTGTAAATGAAACAGTGGAGTATAAAACAAATAGTAAAACTAATGTAGCTTATGCCAACCAGTTTGAAGATGCCAAAGGTGATATTCAATACTTATTAAGAAGTGATTGGGATGGAACATACCCAAGTGATAAAGACATTAGCCATACTGCACCAGATTCATTACTAGAAACAATCGATAAATTAGATGTTATCGAAGGTCTAGAATTACCTGAGTTAAATCAAGAAGTAACACTAAAACTTGAAGATTTAAAAGGCTTAGATTATGATGATCCAAAATGGAACGAGTTTTTAAATCAATTTACTTTGGATGAGTTAATGGATTTTGTTACTAACGGAGCATATAAAACAATAGGAATCGAAAGATTGGGTATTGAACAAAAATTATTAATGGATGGACCGGCTGGATTCTCCTATGTATTTAAAAAGTATGAAGCAGCAGCATATCCAACGGAAATAGTTGTAGCATCAACTTGGAACAAAGATCTTGCATATCTGTTAGGAGAGGCAGCTGGTAAGGAAGCAGTAGCGTATGGTATTGATGGTTGGTACGCACCTGCAATGAATATTCACCGTACACCACTAGGAGGGCGTAACTTCGAATACTTCTCTGAAGATCCATACTTAAGTGGAATTATGTCTGCAGAAATTACTAAAGGTGCACAAGATCAAGGTGTTATCGTGTTTATTAAACATTTTGCAATGAATGATCAAGAAACAAATGCAAGATCAGGTATTGTCTTATGGGCTGATGAGCAAGCAATTAGAGAAATCTACTTAAAACCATTTGAAATTACTGTAAAAGAAAGTGAGCCAAAAGCAGCAATGTCAAGTTTCTCATACATTGGACCTAAGTGGGCAGGCGAGCATACAGGGCTCTTAAATAATATATTAAGAGAAGAGTGGGGCTTCGATGGATTTGTAAGTTCTGATGCTGTTTTTGGCTTTATGAGTGCAGATCGTGCAGTAGTTTCAGGGAATGACTTAATGTTAGATATCATGTCACCACATAAGAATAAAAAAGCACTTAAAAAAGCTTATAAAGAAAACCCAGCATTTATCGTTAAAGGTTTACAAGATAGTGTACACAACATCTTATATACATTTGTAAACTTTCAAAAGAATTAAAGGTGTGAACTCGTAATCTGCAGTAGTATATAAAGCACTGTTTGCTGTTATTAGGGATCAGGGGACTGACCCCCGTTCGTGAGACAGGGATCAAAACACCTTGTATGCAACCAGTTTCCGAAATTCAATCATGTGTCTCACACCAAAATAAGAAAAGCAGAGGAGGAAACGGATGTTTCCTCCTCTGCTTTTTCAATACAATCAAGCACTTTCACATGTAGCCACTCATGACGACAAATCTTGTACGTATTTTCGTACAAAGTGACATTCCGACTATCGAAAAAGCGAACGTTTGTAAGTTTTATAGTATAAAACCGTTACGTTCACCCCACTATCGGGGTCACTTTATACGATTTATCGTATAAACTTGATCTCCCTTCACCACCTATACGAATATTTGTACGTTTTTTCATGCAAAAAACCGACCTTAGGGTCAATTTTTCATATTTGTATATATAGCTTCCATTTTTAAGTGGAAGATGTGATGAGTTTTCAGACACGTACTAGTCTTATTTTCGCAAATTCATAAATCCTTCGCCAAACACATCACGAACATCGTGAATGGTTAGAAAAGCATGCTCGTCAATATTTTTGACGATTTTTTTCAAAGCCGACAGTTCTTGTTTCGTAATAACAATATAGAGAACTTCTTTGGCTGTTTGGGAATAGTAGCCTTTTCCTTGTAAAATGGTAACACCACGATCCATCGCAACAGTAACTTCCTTCGCAATCAATTCCTGACTGTTGGAAATAATCGTAACTGCTTTTTTCGGATTTAATCCTTCCATAATAAAGTCCATCACTTTGGTAGCTACGTACAGCATAATAATCGTAAACATCAATCGCTCGGTTCCAATAATAAAGTAAGAAGCAAATACGACAATTAAGTCAAAGAACAATAACGCATAGCTTATTTTCCAATCAAAAAACTTATTAGCTATTTTCGCTAAAATAGTTGTCCCTGCTGTACTACCTCCGACTAACATAATAATTCCGATACCAACACCCGCCAATGCACCACCGAAGATAGCATTTATAATCATCTCGTTAGAGTCAATGGTCCAAGTTCTTGTTATATGCAAAAATAGAGAGTTGAAAATAACAGCGATTATCGTATAAATAACCATTTGTCTATCGAGAAAACGATAACCAAATATAAGTAAAAAAGTGTTTAATATTAAGCTCATCAGTCCAGGCGACCATTCAAATAAGTAAAAGAGAATAATGGTAATTCCCGTTACGCCACCTTCCCCTAACTGATTGGGAATAATAAATAAATTGACCGATAAAGCAAATAAAAAAGAGCCTATCATAATGATGAAAAGATCGCGCGTAATTTTTTTACTCATGGATGTTTATCTCACTTTCTGTTCGCTACTGTAAATATAGTTTATGTAACTTCCGTTACGCTTGTTGCTACAAACTATTATCGCTACTATCGTCTTAACCAATACTCATCAAAACTAATCATATATCATAAAAATATTACGCTCAACAATAAAAAGTATCGAAATCAGCACAATTGTTACACTTAGTACAACAAAAAAGACAGCGAAAGTGGATCGCTACTTCGGATCAGAATAAACTAATATAGGTAATGTAGGTGAGTGAGAAAATAAACTTAAAAGAGTAATGCAACTCATACCATGACAAAAAATAAATAATAAGTAATATAACCCTTCTAATTATAAATGTGTCAATAAAGAGAAAACTATTGTATTAAATGTCAAATCGTGATAAGTTAAAAATTGTAATGAAAAATTCAAAAAAAAGATAGGAGTTGATTATTTTGGAAATTCGTCGAAAGAGCTTTATGTTATTGTTAACTTTACTGTTGCTGGTGGCAGCGGTGATAGCAGTAAAACCTGTACATGCAGGACCACCGAATATTGCGGACAAAGCGATTGCAATAGCCGGAGGTAGCAATCATAGTTTAATTGTGAAAGAGGACAAAACAGTATGGTCATGGGGCAAAAATTTTTATGGCCAATTGGGTAATGGAAACACAGACAGTCGGGATAAACCGATGAAAGTACCTTGGTTATACGATATGACAAATGTAGCTGCTGGTACACAACATAGTTTGGCATTGAAATCAGATGGTACAGTGTGGGCTTGGGGTGCAAATGATTTCGGTCAATTAGGCATCAATTCGTTAAGTAATCAAGTATCTCCTATTCAAGTATCGTCGCTGAGTGATGTAGTACAAATTGTAGCTGGTAATAATCACAGTTTAGCTGTGAAATCAGATGGTACCGTATGGACTTGGGGCATGAATACTTATGGGCAGCTTGGAGATGGGACAACAAATGATCAAAAAGTTCCAGTACAAGTGCAGTCATTAAGTGATGTCAAAGCTGTTGCAGGTGGTATGTATCACAGCTATGCATTGAAGAATGATGGTACCGTATGGGCTTGGGGTAATAATGCAAACGGTCAGCTTGGAGATGTATCTGCGCAAAACGTAGAAGTAGCTCCTATTCAAATAACAACCCTTAGCAATGTAAAAGCTATCGCTGCTGGTAGTCATTTTGGATTGGCAGTTAAGACAGATGGCACGCTATGGGGATGGGGAGACAACCAAGCGGGGCAATTAGGAGATGGTACCACTATTGATCGGACGAGTCCCGTTCAAAGTACAGGGATAAGTGGTGTAAATAAAGTAGCTGCTGGTGAATCACACAGTATGGCATTAAAATCTAATGCGACTGTTTGGACTTGGGGTTCTAACGGTTATGGTCAGTTAGGGAACGGTACAACAACATCACAAGTAAACCCAGTGCAAGTAGCAGGTTTAAATCAAATTTCGCAAATCAGTGCAGGATATAATCATAGTATTGCTGCGGATATTACTTTTTTTCGAACTTGGGGAAACAATGATTTTGGACAACTCGGTCATGGTACTGTAGGTGATGAGCTAACACCCAAAGTAGTCAGGCTCGATCTAATTCAGGATGGTCAAGTTTATATGATTAGAGCTAAGCACAGTGGCAAATTTCTTGATGTTTCAACTTATTCCATGGATGAGGGTGCACCAGTTGTTCAGTGGTACCATAATAATGAAGACAATCAAAAATGGTTAGCGACCAAAAGTACAAATGGATATACTCTTACAGCGTTACATAGCGGTAAAGAATTAGGTGTAATATATAATTCGAATGCCAATGGAGCAAAGATTGTCCAATCAGTAAACGGAGCTCAATGGATTTTTCAGAGCACGTATGAAGGCGATTATGCCATCATTAATGCTGCTAATAATTACCGACTAGATGTATCAAATGAAAGTCACTCAGACGGAGCGCCATTTATTCAATGGAATAATACAGGTAGAGATAACCAGGTATTTGAATTAATTCCATTAAGATAAATTTAAAGCAAATATTAGAAAATAGAACAAGCGACGCTAATATTAGCTGACGCTTGTTCTATTTGTATTATGTCGTCTTAACCAATTCGGGCCAAAACCAAATATCATAAAAACATTACGCTCAACGATAATAAGCATCGAAACCATTATAATGGTTACACTTAGTACAACAAAAAAGACAGCAAAAGCGGATCGCAGGTACAAGTAGTTGCTTGGAACATAAGCTTTATACGAAAAAGCGTATAAACGGACAAGTGCAGACGTTTGGAGTGAAGGGTTTGTATGAAAAATCGTATAAACGGGCTTGTGTAGACGGTTGTAATGATGGCTTTATAAGAAAAAACGTATAAACCAGCTTGCGTAGTTAGTTGGAAGGAAAGGTTTGTATGAAAAAATGTATAAATGGCATGGGATGAAGCGACAAGGCGGATTCCGATGCCATTTGTTTTGTTACATTAAGTGACCAGTGGTCGTATTTTTGGAAACAGTTGTAACGCTGTATTGAAAAACACATCATGATGATAAGTTGCGGGAATAACGTGTTGGATAAACTCTAAATAAGGTGCAACAGGAGCAAGCGGCCAATCCGTCCCAAACAATATTTTTTCATAATGGTCGCCATAAGCAAGTGCTTGACGTAGATGAGCAAACGTAAGAGGATCACGCCCCATCCGTATACATTCGGCAGCATTCCCGACAATTAAACCAGATACATCAGCAAATACATTCCGGTTTTTGTATACGACTTCAATACCATCTAATACCCACGGATCCCCCAAATGTGCCATCATAAAATTGACCCCACGATGTGTAACTGCCACTTCATCGATGGTAAGTGGATGGGAATATTTCAATAATCCACGTTCGGAATAGGTGTCCCCTGTATGAAAGACGACAGGAACTTGATATTGTTTGGCAAGCTCATAGACTGGTTGATAAATAGGATCGTATGCGTAATAGGGATAATATCCAAGGTAGATTTTGATTCCAACCGCTTCTGGCTGCTGTACGCAGCGTTCTAGTTCATCCAATCCAGCATTGTTTAGTCGAAATGGATTAATGCCAGGGCAGTAGACGATTTGCTTCGGAAATTGTTCGGTAATCATGTCCAATCCCATAGGGGTGTGAGAAAGTTGGTCAGGAAAGCCGTGCGAAACTGTTTCTGTTAGCCCCATTCCGATACCTAATACGACGTTATTGGCGGCATATTCGCGTAATAATCCTTCTACTGAGTAGTTAACAAACGAGCGTGATTGTGCTGTTTCTTGGAACGAAGTAATATGAGATAGATGCATGTGGGCATCGATGATTTTCAATATAGGTACACTCCTTTTTTAGTACTTGTATCAGTATAAAAGGAAATGCAAGCAGATGCAAAAATTTAGTTACATTTATATAAATATTTTATTTTGTTGAATTATTGTTGAAAGCGCTATATTATAATACATAATCTTCGGGGAGGATTTACTATTGTTGCATAGGGAGACCATATATGAAAAAAAGCAGAACTTTCTATAATATATTTGTACCCATTCTATTGTTGAGCTGTGCATTGGTAGTCGGATTTGGCAGTTACATCTATATATCTACCATTAAATCAGTAGTCGAAAATGTAGCTGAAAATCAGCAAAGTTTAATTGTGCAAGTTCGCAATACGATGGAGCAAGAAATTAAAACGATTGAATATGCCTTTAGTACGTATAGTACATCGCAATCATTTAATAAAACAATGCAAAGTGATATGACAGAAAATGATTTTGAAACATATCGCGAACTCAATTCTCAATTACAATACATTGCTACGATGGGAATGGAAGGAGTGCAATATTCCCTCACCAGTTTAACGCAAAATTGGAATATAACTAACGGTTCGATCTATCGACTGTCGGAGCAAGAGAATAAACAATTACGAGAACATTACATAGATAATCAAGAGGAAAGCTTGTTTTGGATTCGAACGGATACTGGTATCCGCTTTATCCACACACTACCTGTTCACTCGCAATATAAAAATGCTATTGCTTCTTCCGATATTCCGCTATCTTCATTAAATCGGATGTTACGAGCTAGACCGGATACTTCCGTTTATATTATGAACAAACATGGCGAGCTACTATTTACGACAGAAAGCGATAATACTGTTTTAAATGCTGCACAGCTGGTGCAAATTAATAAGCAAATAGAGGAGATGCCAGAAACTGGCGAGGTTATTTTGGACAAAAAGGGAGGCAGTGGTAAAAAGGTTTTATATGCAAAGTCAGCGTATAACAATTGGACATACATAACGAAGCTTGATGAAAGTAAAATTAACGATGCGCTCCGTCCAACGTTGATCGGCTTAGTGGTGATGGGTATTGTTATTTTACTTTTGTTAATTATCATTGCTTATTTTTTATCTGTATATTTAGCTAGACCATTTCGAAAAATCCAAAAAAGACTACCACAACGAACAGAAGGAGCGACGCACGATGAAGTAGATTGGATCATTCACTCTATTGATTCGATTGTGCATGAAAAGCAACAATTAGAGCATTTAATAGAAATAGAAAAACCAAAGCTGGAAACACAATTTATACTTAATTTGTTGTTTAATCGTTTGACGACAGAAGAAATAGCCAGCAGTATGAAGAGATTTAATTATGAAATTACTGCAAATACGATGTTTATCGTGATGCTTATTCAATTGGACAGTTTTCAGGAAAAGTATCGCATGGAAAAAGACGTATTATTGTTAACAGCAAGTAAAATAGTAGAAGAAGTTATTCCATTACAATATAGAATGCTGCCGGTTGTTTTGAATGAACGAACGCAAGCCACGATTTTATTGTTCGAACAAGTGTCCAGCCAAGAAATTCATAAGCAATTAATCCAATATGGTAAAACAATTATTAGAACGACGAGAGACAGCTATCAGTTTTCTGTCAGTATAGGCATCAGTGACATCTACAGTGAGCTAGAAGAAAGTAAAAATGCGATGAACATGGGATTAGAAGCGTTACACCAACGTCTTCATCTCGGTAAAGAATCGATTATATTTTTCGAAGATGTTTCCGCGCTTGTTACGGGATCACGTCATATCTATTATCCGGTAGATTTAGAGTTGAAATTGTTTGATGCGATTAGATTGGGAGAAGTAGAAAAAGTATCGGAGCATCTTTATCCTCTGCTAGCGGCTATGATTAAACATAGTCAATCGCCTGCTAATTTGGAAGTTATGTTGATGCGCTTTGTCAATAATTTAATTCAGTTAGAGCAAGTGATTGGTGGTACCGTATTGCTTTCTCATAGTAATGCCAATTTGTTTCATCGACTATTGGAAACTCGTAATCCGGAAGAGATCGAACGAATTTTGGTAAAAGAAATTATTCAACCGATGGTAATTACGATGCGAGACAAAACAAGTGAACAATTTCGTTCGGTTGCCGATAATATCGCCACCATTATACGCACCGAGTATGATCAAGATATAACGTTAGATAGTATTAGTGATCGGCTTCACTATAGCCCTAATTATTTAAGTAGTATTTTTAAGAAAGAATATAATATGACGTTTAGTGAATATGTAACGACCTATCGATTAGAAGTAGCAAAGCAGTGGTTAGTGGAAACGGATATGACCATTAAAGATATAGCGGAGAAATTACGTTATCAAAATTCGCAAAATTTTATTCGTTCTTTTCGAAAAAAGGAACAGACAACTCCAGGTGCATATCGCAAAGCCAAAACGGAATAAATTATTTGAAAAAAGTTCTTTATGGTTTCGAAGGAGGTAATCCTGACGGTATCATAAAGAACTTTTTTTGTAGTAGTTACCCTTTGACCGCCCCAAGTAAAGCTCCCTTCGTAAAGTGTTTCTGCACAAAAGGATAAGCGATCAACATTGGTACGGTAGCGACGACGATAACTGCCATTTTGATAGTCATGGCTGGTGGTACAACGTCAACGGAAGCATTGTCTCCCTGCATCCCACTGGATACGAGAACAATTTGCCGTAATAATACTTGCAATGGCCATTTATTCGAATCGTTAATGTAGAGTATGGCGGACATATAAGTATTCCAATAGGTGACTGCGTAAAATAGCGAGATCGTTGCTATCGATGGAAGGGCAAGTGGAATCATAATTTGGAAAAACACTCTAAAGTCATTTGCCCCATCAATTTTAGCTGATTCTTCTAAGCTATCGGGCAATGCCTGAAAAAAGTTACGCATAATAATGAGATTAAACGCATTTATTGCCCCGGGAATAATGAGTGACCAGTAGGAATCAACTAAGCCCACTGCTTTAACGATAAGAAAGGTTGGGATCATCCCACCACTGAACAACATCGAAAATACAATAATAAAGTTAATGAAATTACGTCCTACTAAATATTTACGTGACAATCCATATGCCATAAGTGCGGTTAAAGAAATACTCAAAGCTGTTCCAACGATAGTAATAGATGTGGAGACAGCAAGTCCTTTGAAAATAGTTGGTGTAGAAAAGATAAACTTATAAGCATCAAGTGAAAAGGTAGTTGGAAATAAAATAAATTTCTTTGCAACCACTTCTTTGGTGGAAGCGAACGAACTAGCAAATATATTAATAAACGGTATTAAACAAGCTAATGAAAAAATAACTAACAACGTCTGATTAATCGAATTAAATAGTATATTACCTGTCCTCTGTTTTAAGCGAATAGTTTTCTTCATGTTTGTCCTCCTCGTATATTATGTTTAGGCGTTACTTTCCGCCCATTAATTCCTTACTTATTAACCTGCTTTTATGTCAATCGACTTGGACGTTCCGAGATATTCCTAGATAATGGTCTTAGGATCATTTGG
>NZ_JBHUMH010000009.1:0-2063 GCF_042684845.1 Paenibacillus yanchengensis
AAATTAGGAGAAGGGGCATCAAAGTTACGGTTCATGATATTTTCAGCAACATGGATCTCAGAGACCTTCACATAGCTTGGTCGTTTCCTGCGAATCACTGATTTAAGTCCAAGTGCACGCATGATGCAGTAATAGCGTTTTTTATTGTACTTCTTTTTGAGTTTTCGGTTTAACTGAGTACGCATTTGGCGATAACCAAGGACCCCTTTTCTTTTGTCATAATGACGCTTCACTTTTTTTGCTAGTGCAAGAATGGCACGTTCTCTGGTAGATGGCTTCCAATGTAACCACTTGTAATAGGCAGATCGAGCAACGCCTGCTAACGCACATAACTTCGTAATCGCATATCCTTTTTCGTTGTTGAGTTCTTGAATCGCTTGATACAAGGTTACTTGTCGAACAAGGGTTAGCGTGTAGGTCGTCGCTCGATCTCTGCCAACTTTTTTGCGNCTCTACAGGCTTATTACGGCCGCGATTGTCCTTAAGCGCATCCTCGCTACCTGCTTGATATTTCTGAACCCAAGCATACACTTGCTGATAAGATACTTTATATTTTTCGATCGCTTTTTGATAATCTAAACCATTAGCGATGGTATATTGTGCAATTTCAATACGTTCTTCAAAAGTTGTTTTGCGTCCTTTATTCATATGAGATAGCCCTCTTCCTTTACGAGTAGGTTTCCATTCTATCTCACTATTATACTTGGAAATCCACTTTCGTAGGACACTCGTACTTGAAATATGGTGTTTTTTTGTTGCGGTTAGCACAGAGCAACGACCAGACAATACATCATGAATAGCGGTATTCTTTAATTCCTCTGAATATATTTTCCATGTATGGGATTCCTTTAACCCATCTAGGCCATCTGCTTCATATTTTCTTATCCAATCCGTGACTGAATAATGACTCACCCCCAGCTGTTTTGCTTCATGGTTTGGATTTGACTTGTGAGCAAGGCATCGCTGTACCACGTGTAGTTTTACTTCCACAGAAATAGAACTTCTTTTAGACATTAGAAAAACTCCCATCATTAGTAGTAGTAGAAGTTTTTGTTTTTTCTACTGTCTACTATGATGGGAGCATATCATATCAGCATCCTTGCGACTATTTTGCTTCGTGTATTATTGAGAAATGCATTCACTGACTGAGCTGGACATTCCACTCATTAATCAAACTTAATATCAAGATAAAGTACCTCTTTTGTTTCTGAGTTAACCCATAAATATAGAGAATTAGAATGCGCTGATAGGTATCTGATTGCTAAAGAGTTTTTTAAATCATCCGTTAAGTACCACTTATTTGGTGTTATTGCTAATACCTTTTCTCTTTGGTGACTCATAGTGATAAGATTCCAAGTATTAGTGAAATCATCCGAGTAATAAGGATCGATTTTCGAGGAGACAATTTTATATACTTTTTTATTAGATATATAAGTGAAGTTCGTTACATGTTTTTGAGGAAAAAATAAATCGAGTATGATCGGATGAATTTTATTATGTTCATAGGTTTCTTTTAATTGTTGGATGGATTCTTGACGTACTTTCTTCAAGATAAGAATATCAGGACTTCCTTCCGTGCGGGAAATTTTCACATTTTCAAAATGACTTCCGAGATGCTCAAGAGATGTCTGATATAAATTTTCATCCGGTATTGAAAAAAACAATGTACCCGATCCTCCATGTAATATAGATAAGGATAAGTAAAATTGAGATAAGGTTGAAAAGATAGGTTTTGTTTTACTTAAATCAAGCGTACTGATCTTGGGTGGATAAATATGTTCTAGATTACCTTCGTAAAATAATCCACCAGAGGGAACATTAACAATCCAATCCATAATTAACGTCCTTTCTTAGTAAGGTATAGTCAGTGTTTGTTTCAATAAAGTTCAATAAAACACTGACTAGGAGTAAATATTGATACAAGAGTTAAAAAAGAGGTCAAGTCCTTTTTTATGTGTAAATTCCCTTTAGATATGATCTGCCGGACTTATGACTTGGGTTCGGCTTTCTTCTTCTCTTTTTTCCACGTCCAATATAGGTCCATATCGATGTATCTCCTCTGT